>CALKJD010000001.1 GCA_937995755.1 uncultured Saprospiraceae bacterium
ATATCCATCTAGCAGCATATAATATGTTTTACCTAATTCAAAGTCCATATAGTCAGAAATAGAAATTGGACTATCTTCATTACCCTGTTGAGCATAACAAAAAAGAGGAGCCGCTGTTAAATCGCAGGTATCGTAAACTGCTATCTGACCGCCCACCGAACTAGTCTGTGCGCCAGGCATACAATTATAAAAAAGCAAATCAAGTGAATACTCAAAATATGGCTCGACAGTAAAGGCTAACCAATTCGGATTATCAATGTCTCCAGAATTAAAACAAAATGCTATATCTAGAGGTACACCATTGCCTGATTCCATTTGGCCTACATAGCCATTCAAAGTAGATAGTTCGTGTACTTCGGTAATTTCCTCGCAACTGCTTACTAGCTCTATCTGTGCACAGACCTCAAAGTGAAATAAATGACAAATAGCAACGAGTATAAATAAATTTTTCATGTATTGTATAGTTTAGCATTCAATAGGAAATGTACTCAAAAGACTAGATAGTTTTGTAATCTGCCACTTATTTTACGTGTATCCATCTTTGATTTGATTGATCTAGCTATCATATTCTGTGTAAAAATCAATAACACACTTCCCATAATTCCCTTATCTTTGGTGTACCGAACAGTTGTTCGTATCACGACCGTACCTTTGTACATTAAAGAAAAAGTCTATACCATATGATGATACCAGCTAAACCATACCAACCTAAGCATAAAATCAGAATCGTAACAGCAGCCTCACTCTTCGATGGGCATGATGCAGCGATCAATATAATGCGTAGAATCATGCAACGATCAGGTGCAGAGATTATACACTTAGGGCATAACAGATCAGTAGATGAAATCGTAAATACTGCCATACAAGAAGATGTGCAGGGAATAGCGATTACTTCTTATCAAGGAGGGCATAACGAGTATTTTCGCTATATGTATGATCTGCTCAAAGAGCGTGGATGTAGCCATATCAAGATATTTGGTGGCGGTGGAGGTACGATCCTACCTACGGAGATCGCTGAGTTACATGAATATGGTATCTCTAGACTATACGCTCCTGATGATGGACGTAAAATGGGTCTCCAAGGCATGATTAACGATCTGATGGAGCAATGTGACTTCCCTATCGGCGAAACCCTTGACGATGAAGTAGAAGGACTAGATAAATCAAATGTCCACAACATAGCGAGAGTCATTACAGCGATAGAAAACTTTGGCGAAAAACATGCCGCAGTTTTAGCAAAAATCCAAAAAGAAGTAGAAACGAAAAACACACCAGTACTAGGTATCACGGGTACTGGAGGTGCTGGTAAATCCAGTCTAGTAGACGAATTAGTGAGAAGATTCTTATTAGACTTCCCAGATAAGCACTTAGCAATCATATCAGTAGATCCATCTAAGCGTAAGACTGGAGGAGCACTACTGGGAGATCGTATCCGTATGAATGCTATCAATAATGGTAGAGTATATATGAGATCACTCGCTACACGTAGGTCCAACTTAGCATTATCTAAGCATGTACAAGGCGCGGTAGATATCCTTAAGGCTGCCAATTATGATCTAATCATCCTTGAAACCAGTGGAATCGGTCAGTCAGATACGGAGATTATCGATCATTCTGATGTAAGTATGTATGTCATGACTCCAGAATTTGGAGCAGCCACTCAGCTAGAGAAAATCGACATGTTAGATTTTGCAGATCTGATAGCCATCAACAAATTTGATAAACGTGGAGCATTAGATGCCCTCCGCGATGTAAAGAAACAATATCAGCGCAACCACGACCTATGGCATGAAGACCCTTCGACGATGCCAGTATACGGCACCATCGCTAGTCAGTTTAATGATCCTGGGACTAACACGTTATACAATAATATAATCGCAAAAATCAACGAAAGAACTGAAGCTAATCTCAAAGGCGAGATGGAATTCGACACTGGTGATAGCGAGAAAATATATATTATTCCTCCATCAAGAGTAAGGTACTTATCTGAAATCTCTGAGAACAATCGCAACTATGATAGCTGGGTACTGAAGCAATCAGAATTTGCTTCACAGGCATATGCTCTAAAGCTTAGTCTAGAGCAATTTGATGCTGACAGTGATCTTGGTAAAGCCCTACAAGAGAAATACGACCGTATCATGGAAGATATGGACGGCAGCTGCAAGCGTATGCTTGAAGGATGGGATGATACCATAGCAAGATACAAAGCAGACGAATACGTATATAAAGTAAGAGATAAAGAAATCAGAGTACCGACACACACAGAGTCCCTCTCTCATACACAGATTCCAAGAGTAGTACTACCTAAGCACAGAGACTGGGGAGATATACTGAAGTGGAATCTACAGGAAGGTGTCCCTGGTGCATTCCCATATGCAGCTGGAGTATTTCCGTTTAAGCGTAAGGGTGAAGATCCAACTCGAATGTTTGCCGGAGAAGGTGGACCAGAACGAACTAATAAGCGCTTCCATTACGTATCGGAAGGCTTACCTGCAAAGAGGCTCTCAACAGCATTTGATTCAGTAACTTTATACGGTGAAGATCCTGATCACAGACCTGACATCTATGGTAAGATTGGTAATTCTGGAGTAAGCATCTGTTGTCTAGATGATGCTAAGAAATTATACTCTGGATTTGACCTTTGTAATCCTATGACTTCAGTGTCGATGACGATCAATGGACCAGCCGCAACGATCTGCGCATTCTTCATGAATGCCGCTATAGATCAGCAATGTGAAAAATACATTACTGAAAATGGATTAGAGGCCAAAGTAGAAGCCGCATTCAGAGAAAAATACGATGATAGAGGATTAGAAAGGCCAGAATATAGAGGAGATCTACCAAAAGGAAATAATGGCCTTGGACTAATGCTATTAGGTCTCACAGGTGACGAAGTACTTGATGCTGATGTATACCAAGTATTAAAAGCTAAAGCACTTTCTTCGGTTCGTGGTACAGTACAAGCTGATATACTTAAAGAAGATCAAGCACAAAATACTTGTATCTTTTCTACTGAATTTTCTCTCAAGTTAATGGGTGATGTACAGCAGTACTTTATCGATCATGCAGTACGTAATTTTTACTCAGTTTCTATCTCAGGATATCACATTGCTGAAGCAGGAGCCAACCCTATAACTCAACTCGCATTTACTTTAGCGAATGGATTTACTTTCGTAGAATATTACCTATCGAGAGGAATGGACATCAACCATTTTGCACCTAACTTATCCTTCTTCTTCTCTAATGGTGTCGATCCAGAATATGCTGTGATCGGACGTGTCGCTCGTAAGATTTGGGCCAAAGCCATGAAAGAAAAATATGGCGCAGACTCAAGGTCACAAAAACTAAAATATCACATTCAGACTTCTGGAAGATCATTACACGCACAAGAGATTTCGTTCAATGATATCCGTACGACATTACAAGCATTATATGCAATCTACGACAACTGTAATTCACTACATACTAATGCATACGACGAAGCCATTACTACTCCAACAGAAGACAGCGTTAGACGTGCAATGGCGATCCAAATGATTATTAATCATGAATTAGGTTTAGCTAAAAACGAAAACCCACTGCAAGGATCCTTCATTATCGAAGAGCTAACTGATCTTGTAGAAGCTGCTGTACTTTCAGAGTTTGATAGTATCACAGAACGTGGTGGTGTACTCGGTGCGATGGAGACAATGTACCAGCGTAGTAAGATACAAGAAGAGTCACTTTACTACGAGACATTAAAGCACACTGGAGAATTTCCAATCATCGGTGTAAACACTTTCTTATCAAAAGATGGATCGCCAACAGTAATACCTGAAGAGGTAATCCGTGCCACCGAAGAAGAGAAGCAAGAACAGATCGATACACTTGTAGCATTACATAGCGCAGGAGAAAAAACAATTCCTATGCAACTCAGAACTCTACAAGCCAAAGCGGTTAAAAACGAAAACCTATTTGATGAATTAATGGAAGCTGTGAAAGTTTGTTCATTAGGACAAATCACACAAGCCCTTTACGAAGTAGGTGGCCAGTATAGGAGAAATATGTAAGTGTTATTTCTTTGCAATAACACGTCGTCGTAGTGTAATATGGCTTTTCGGAGAAAAACACATGGACTACGATAAGAAGGCAAAGCGAAATTTCATAGAAACTTCGCTGAACGAGGAGTCAAGCAGTGTTTTCTTTTCGAAAACACGCTGATGCTAACCAAGTACAACACTTTCATAACAACGCTCGTAGTCAAGATAAATAGACTACGAGCGTTGTTTTTTCAAGAAAACTTAACTCCTTTTTCAAACTCCCAAGCATGTAGTGATTGCTAAACTAAAAATATTAAACACCAACCTTTTTTGAACTTAAGAGCCTCAAAGGATCTCTACTCACAATATCATTTTATCTTTTCATTAACTATATCTTTAGCAGCAATTGTACTACAACATTAGTTCTTAGTGGTATACATTATTAAATAGTATAGTTATTACCAACGCATTATTATTATCACTCGTCTTTGTATATACACCAACTTAAGATGACCATCCTAAGACTGTATTGGTAATTGCCTAATTCAAGTATTTACAATTAAAAATAAAACCAATGAAAAATCTACTAAAGACAATCATCTTAATCATTTTGCCTCTTACATTTATAACCGCTCAAGAAGACAATGACAAACAAGAGGTAGGTGTCAGAATGAATACATCTAATCAATATGATTTATTCTACAAAAATCAAATTGGAGAAAACAAATACTTTAGACTTCGTACCGTCAATGCCTATCTCAACAAATCAGATAGTGGTCTCGGAACCAATGTTTATAACATCGGATTTGGTTTGGCAACAGGAATAGAAAAAAGAAAAGAACTTACAGACGAATTTGAAATGATTCTTGGGTGGGAAGCTTTAGCCAGTATAGCGCACAGAAAATTTGAAGAATCTTCTCAAGGCAATTATAGACTAGGACTTGGATTTGTATTGGGTTTCAATTATAAACTCACAAAAAATATCAATATAGGTATAGAAACTATTCCCTCTATAACATACAGCTCTTCGTATGGCGGCTTCCGAAATCCATCGTCCATTAACATTGGACTCAATTCTTCCAATATTAATTTTACAGGAATGTATAGTTTTTAACAAAAGACACATCTCATCAACATAGAATATAACAAGGGCTTTACACCTATTTTGGTAAATAATTTTAGTGTTCTTTTTTTGGCACAATGTTGTTCCATACAATTAATGATGTTTATAAATAGTACATCAAAAATAGAACTGAATCCCTTGTTATTTTTTTAATCGAAAATTGAGTTTGCTCTTTGAGAAAGAAATTTCTAAGCCTAATCTCTCACATCAAAAGCATCTCTCAGTCCTGTGCCAATCAAATTAAATGCAAGAACCAAAAGCATAATCGTAATGGCTGGCACAAGTGCCAAAAACGGCTTGCCACTGAGTGCAAATCCATATTGCTCATTGAGCATATTTCCTATAGATGGTGCAGGTGGTCTAATCCCAAATCCTAAATAGCTCAATCCTGCTTCGATCAAAATGGCTGTCGCAAAATTAGCCGCGGCTATTACGAGGATAGGTCCGACTATATTGGGTAAGATATGTCTCGCCAAGATTGGCAATTCGGTAAGCCCAATACTCTTAGCCGCTTGGACGTATTGCATGTTTTTCTGTTGGAGTACTTGACCCCTTACTATTCTAGCTACATCTACCCACATGGTAAGACCTACAGCAAGAAATATGATGCCGACTCCTCTTCCAAGCGCTAGTACAATCGCAAAAACCAGCAACAAAGTAGGTATAGACCAAGATACATTGATCATGAAAGAAATCACTTGATCAATCCATCCTCCAAAATATCCACTTATACTACCTAGAAAAATCCCAATAATTACCGAGATCGTTACGGCTAACAAGCCCACTGTGAGCGACACTCTTATTCCTAATATCAATCTACTCAATATGTCTCTTCCATATCGATCAGTTCCTAGCCAATATTTTCTATGGATTACATGATTGGCTTTGAGCTCACTGATTGACATATTTTCTAGCCCTAGATCTACAAATGGCAATATCCTAATCTGCCCATAATGATTCGTTATCTGCAGCTCTTCCCCTATTAATTCTAATTTTTCAAAAGGTATGTAGACATCATTGGATTCATAGCCTGTTATTACACTACTTAACCATGATTTATCAGAGTGCTTTGCAGCGTTTTGATACTTTATGCAGTCTGTATTAAAGAGAGGTGGCTGTAAAGCGATCTCAGGTAGCTGTCTATTGGCGTTAGGCGTGTTTTCTGGTATGATAACATAAGCGAATAATGCTAACAATATTGATATAGCTATAATCCATAAACCTACCATGGCAGAACCTCTTTTTCGGAGCTTTTGCCATACAATCGAGGATAAAGATTCTTGGTTTGTCATCGATAACAAAAGTAATGATATTTGTAATCTAGAGGTATCTTATTCAATAATAGTACGTATTCCATTTTGTCCATAAGAACAACAAGAAAGGATAATACAAAGATTCTATAGTCAAATCGCTACATAAGCCCTATATTGTTTACGTATATCGCATTTAGTATGATTTTTATACATATTAATTAGAATATCAGAACTATAAACAACCATAATAGAAGCATATAACTTTGCATGAATGACAAAGTAAAATTGGAATGCATATTAAATATTGTGCTAATGGTTAACTATAAATAAAAGCTCTATCCCATGAGAAAAATTTTATTCTTAAGCTGCATTTGCCTATTGAGCATTGGTAGTATTATCGGACAAGACGAGCACTTTACGCGCTATGATTTTGCTCCAACTTTCTTCAATCCAGCAAATACTGGTAATTTTTATGGATCCTTCCGCGCTGGTATATTATATCGAGAGCAAGCAAGAGTATGGTTCAAAGCTGAAGATGTAAACCCTGATACGGAAACTCAAGGTACTAGCAGTACATATACTACTCCTACCCTATTCTTAGATGCCAACTTTGGCTTGGGATTTAGTGCCGGAGATTGGACATCTTTTGGATTGACTATCGTAAGTGACAAAGCTGGTGATGGAGGATTGAGTAATTCTTCATACATGCTGAATGCCGCATATCATTGGTCACTCGACAAAAAACGTAGAAATGTACTGACATTTGGAGCGCAATACGGTAGAAATACCTTATCCTTTGATCCAAATAACTTCCAAACAGAATCTTGGTTTCAGACAGGTACTCTAGATCCGATACAATTTCAATCTGGGGGAAATCCATCTGGACCATTCAATCCTGACCAAGTAGAGACATTTAGTATGAACGATGTCAACGCTGGTATTACACTAGTAAGTAAGGTGGGAAAGACTAATAGACTAGAAATAGGTCTAGCGGCAGGTCACTTATTGCCATCTGAGTATTCGTTTACAAATGACTCGATTACTAGCGTTGAAAATAAAATAGACCCAAGGATCAATGCTCATTTGCAATATACTTTCTTAGCGTCTGATGGTATTGCATTAGCTCCAGTGATTTATTTCTCAACTATGGGAGGTGCCACCAATATACAGGCCCAGCTTAATAGTGCCTTTCGACTCAACGAAAAGACCGCATTAACGGCAGGGTTAGGCTATAGACTTGGCGATGCAGCCCAACTATTATTAGGAATGAACTATGGAACCTGGAAAGTAGGTCTTGGATATGATCATACGCTTTCAGGAGCCTCTGATGCCAATAGTGGCTTGGGCGCTTTTGAACTAGGTATCAGCAAAATTATATTTTGGAATAAAAAACCCAAAATAGACCCAATACTACTCTG
>CALKJD010000002.1 GCA_937995755.1 uncultured Saprospiraceae bacterium
AAATGAAGTTAAGATAATGGGTTCTATTCCACATTCTAAAATGTCTACTGTTTTATCACAATATCATGTTGCTATGTTTCTCTATGATGCTTCTAACTTGGGGAATGCCATGTGGGAAGCCGCATTATCTGGAAGGTTGATATTTACTAGGGATACAGGTAAGACCGCTAATTTATTTAATCAATCCAATTCAGTTATTATGTCAGGTATAGACATTGATACGGCTATAGATAATTTCATTTCTATATTGGATAAGAAACTTAGTTTGGCACATAAATCAAGAAAAGAAATTGATGGACTACTTCCGAATTGGATAACGCGTTTTGAACAAGAATTAAGTATTATTTCTCGTATTTAATGTGAGCATAGATTAACACTATCGTTTAGATATTTGATAAACATTTAGACATGAAGTATTGGAGGGGCATAACTCTGTAGTATGCGTTACTATATATTTCTCTTTCAATTTATTTAGAATGGAATTGAAGTATGCATTTCTTGAACTCTGTGCAATTGTTGCTCCTGATGAAATAGTAGCTACTTGAAATATTCCATACTTTCGGAATGCTAAATTAGTATGTAGAGTATCATTTACAAGATTAATATCACTCCAATTTCTATTCGTCGCATAAGGATATATATATCTAAATATTGGCGTACGACTATTCATATCTATGAAGGTTAATTTATCCTTACTAAGAATTTCGATGGTATTTGAAAATTCCTTGAAATTAGAATGCTTTTCGAACGATTTATAATGGACACCAAGGTTGACTATTGCTATTAATATAATAACTGAAACAGCGATCCATGATCTATTAATCCATTTTTTATCTTTAAGAAAATAGGCTAAAGCTATAACGAAGATGGGTAATGCAGGAATCCAAAATCTACCATTCAGTAAAAGACCATTAGTAAATCCACTATATACATGTGCGACATATCCATATACTAAATGTAAAATTAGAAATGAAATAAGACTGAGCGCAAAAGGCCTTAGACTTTCACGTGGAACTTTAGTGAACCAAAGAGGACTAAACGGTAACAAGATGAGGAGTACCACTGAATATATTATTAAAGTATCAGGCAAAAATTCAAAACCAAAAGGATAACCCTCTTTCAGTAAGAAAGGGTCACCAGTCAAAATATAATATCCAATAGTTCGAAAGGATGCTCCAGCTATAAACGTGAGGATGGATAAAATATAATTACGGCTTATAGAAAAGGAAAGAGGTGCGAGTAATAAAATATTCGTTTCTCTAAATGAAATGCTTAGTCCAGTGATGAAGGCTAACCACAAATATGATCTGGTGCTATTGAGATAGTAGAGATAAACGCCAGATGCTACAAGTAGCAAACTTGGCATTTCACTCATAGTCGTACGTGTAATAAAAATCAATGGTATATATAAGTACAATATAGAAAGCGCTATGATGGGTAAATCAAGTTTCTTTAAACACTTGTACATAATGAAGATGGATCCAAGTAGATATAATATGCCACTTGAATATAAAAGTGGTTTGTAGATCCAATCTAAAATAGAAAGTACGAATGATGTACCAGGAGGGTAGTGACCTTCTATCAAGGTATGAGTCGTCCCAGATACAGCATCAATGATGGTATTATTACTATTACCACCCAACCAATTTTTAGCCTGAAAATAGTAACTGACTTCATCGGTAATCATTAGTTGATTGGGTAACCATAAAAGATTACAAATAATTATAATTACAATAGGAAGTATTAGATATATATACTTATTTCTCACTTCTATATATTCCAGTCAAAATTAAGTTCTACAGCACAATGATCAGAATGCTTTACTTCTCTATAATGTGCGCTTGATGTAAGCGTTGGTAGAATACTATCAGTTACTGATAAGTAATCTATTCTCCATCCTTTGTCTCTGTCTCTTGCACCAGCTCGGTAACTCCACCAACTGAATTCTTGTTTATTAGGATATAAATGACGGAATGCATCGGTGAACGGTCCATTAAACCATTCGGCCAACCAAGCTTTTTCATCGGGTTGACATCCAGATCTTTTATCATTTTTCTTAGGATTATGTATATCAATATCTTCATGAACAATATTGTAGTCACCTAAGATTATTGTATTCGGTCTTTCCTTAATGGTTTCTAGAAAAAATGGTTTTAGATCATGAAGAAATTCCATTTTAAACTGATGACGTTCTTCTCCAGAACTGCCACTAGGAAAATAACAATTGAGAATGGTTAAATCGCCATAATCTGTTCTTAAAACTCTACCTTCTCTATCGTATATTTCTTGGCCACAGCCGGCTATTACTGCAGTAGGTTCTATCTTAGAAAATGTAGCTACTCCGCTATATCCTTTTTTTTCAGCACTATGCCAATAGTGTTTATAGCCTACTTCTTCTAGTATTGATTCATCAATCTGTTCTTCTAGTGCTTTAGTTTCTTGAAAGCATACTATATCATAATCTTGCTCTCTCACCCACTCAAAGAGTCCTTTTTTAATGGCTGCTCTTATTCCATTCACATTGTAACTGGCTATTTTCATTGTAGTATCAATTTGTCTTAGTGAACAAAGATGTACAAAAAAGCTCCATTTGAATTGATTTAAGCTCTAATATTTGTCATTCATGATACTTACACATTATTAATTTATTACATTTGATGTATGTATAAGGGAAAAAAAGTAGTGGCTGTGTTACCTGCATATAATGCAGCGCAAACACTTGAAAAAACATATAATGAGATACCAAGGGATTTGGTTGATGAGGTAATTCTATGCGATGATTGTAGTAAAGATAATACAGTAGCAGAAGCTAAGCGATTAGGTATAGATCATATTATCTCTCATGAGACCAACAAGGGTTATGGTGGAAATCAGAAATCTCTTTATAATAAGTCATTAGAACTTGGTGCAGATATAGTTATAATGTTGCACCCTGATTATCAATATACGCCTAAGTTGATTCCTAGTATGGTTAATATCATAGGTGAAGACCTTTATCCTGTTGTATTAGGGTCACGGATATTGGGTAAAGGAGCGTTAAAAGGAGGAATGCCTGTATATAAGTATATAGCGAACAGATTTTTAACTGCTACACAGAACTTTTTATGTGATTATAAGCTTTCAGAATACCATACTGGCTATCGAGCATTTAGTGCTGAAGTACTTAGGGGTATTAATTTTAATAATAATGACGACGATTTTGTATTTGATAATGAGATGTTGAGTCAAATTATCTATAATGGCTTTGATATAGGAGAAGTTACCTGCCCAACAAAATACTTTGAAGAAGCATCATCTATTAATCTTAAGCGGAGTATTCAGTACGGATTAGGAGTATTGAGGGTGTCTTTTG
The DNA here is from genome assembly GCA_937995755.1 of uncultured Saprospiraceae bacterium. Classification (GTDB taxonomy): domain Bacteria; phylum Bacteroidota; class Bacteroidia; order Chitinophagales; family Saprospiraceae; genus UBA1994. Next base: position 3,353 of record CALKJD010000002.1, read on the forward strand.
TGCATAGATTATGTAAATGGGGAATAGGTAAATCAAAATTGTATTAAAGATACTTTAGTACTACCGTGGATATCTCTACATTGCATCGCAATCATTATTATCTATGAACACTCTAATCAAGCAAATTCCTAATATTCTGACCACGATTCGTGTGCCAGTATCTATAGCTTGTGCGTACTTTACGTTTCAATCAGATTATAAGAGCTTGATAATTGCGTTTGTACTGTTTTCAATTGCTACGGCTACAGACTATTTTGATGGCTACTTAGCTAGATTATGGAAAATTGAATCCAATTTTGGAAAGCTATTGGATCCTATTGCGGATAAAGTTCTGATTCTCGGTATTCTAGCGGGTTTTTCTTATACAGGGTTGATTCCCTGGATAATTACTATCATTATAGCGTTTCGTGAGATTTTACTGACGGTGTTTCGTCTTATTTTGGCAAATAGACCTAAGAAGGAAGTCCTTCAAGCAATCTCATCAGGTAAACTTAAGACAGCATCTCAAATGGGTGCAATTGGAAATACCTATCTCCTTTTATTATTCGAAGATCAACTTTCTGATTATATTAGTTATAATGTTATACACTGGATTATATTGATAATGATCGGTGTTGCGGCAGTATTAACCATATACTCAGGAATAGAATTTTATCGTGTTCATCGTAGACAGGTCGATTCTATTTTTGAATAAATTTTATAGACAATTTAATTAGATCTAGAGGTTGATGAAAGAGTTGCAATTTATTCATAAATGTCAATTACTTTCTTTGCTTAACTCTTTAATCTCATTTATAAAAGTAATGATATCGTCAGTCTTGGATTGACAATCAAATAACAGAAATCACTTATGAATATTCTCCTATTAGGAAGCGGTGGCCGTGAGCATGCAATAGCCAGATCTTTAGCGAAAAGTAAAAGATTGGATCATCTTTATATAGCACCAGGAAATGCGGGTTCTTCACAACACGGTACTAATGTAGATTTAAATATATTGGATTTTGATATCATTAAATCTTGGTCACTTAATCATAAAATAGATATGATTATCGTAGGACCAGAAGCACCTTTAGTGGAGGGAATATATGATGCTATCAAAGCTGACGATGAAACTAAACATATAGCAGTAATCGGACCATCTGCCGAGGGAGCAATGCTAGAAGGAAGTAAAGCTTTTGCAAAAAAATTCATGGAGGAATTCGATGTTCCCACTGCCGCATATTTGGAAGTTACCATTGATAATATACAAGAAGGTAAAGATTATATCAATAACAATGCAGGACCATACGTACTTAAAGCAGATGGATTAGCAGCAGGTAAAGGTGTGTTGATTATTGCTGATGCGCAAGAAGCGATCAGTTCACTTAGCGAAATGCTAGCTGGACAATTTGGACAAGCTTCGGCAACAGTTGTTATTGAACAATTTTTAGATGGAATAGAGTTTTCGGTTTTCGCATTGACAGATGGAAAAGACTATGTTATATTGCCGGTGGCAAAAGATTATAAAAGAATAGGCGAAGGAGATACTGGATTAAATACTGGAGGAATGGGGGCCGTTTCTCCACCTCCATTTGTGACTTCAGAACTGATGCAGAAAGTAGAAAGTAAAATAGTACAACCCACTATTGAAGGAATAAGTAAAAGAGGGTTTGATTATATTGGATTTGTTTTCATAGGATTAATACGAGTTGATAATGAACCGTATGTAATAGAGTATAATTGTAGAATGGGAGACCCAGAAACAGAAGTTGTTTTTCCAAGAATACAATCAGATGTAATTGATTTATTGGAAGCGGCATCACGTGGAACATTGTCAGAAGTACAAATAGATATCAATCCTCTTTCTGCAGCTACGGTTATGCTAGTTAGCGGAGGATATCCAGAAGCTTATGAAAAAGGAAAAGTTATATCTAATATACCCACAACATCAAACTCCATAATATTTCATGCTGGGACAAAGATGTCTAATGATGATTTAGTAACAAATGGAGGCAGAGTATTGGCCATTACTTCTTTTGGTGAAAATTATAAATTGGCCTTAGATAGTACTAAAAGGATAGCTGAAGATATTCAGTTTGAAGGAAAATATTATCGTTCAGATATTGGTTTTGATTTATAGATGAATTATAATTCAGGAGAAATAGCTAATATACTCGACGCTACTTTAGTAGGTGTTTCTGATTATGCTGTATCTCATATCAGTATTGATAGCCGATCTATTTCTAATCAGATTTCTAAGACAATATTTATAGCCTTATCAGGAAATATAGTAGATGGACACACTTATGTGCAATCGGCATATGATCTAGGTGTACGAGTTTTTTTGATTGACAGGGATGTAGATCTACCCTCAGATGCTATTACTATTAAAGTCACGAATACTTTAAAAGCTTTACAACATTGGTCAGCAATTCATAGATCAAAATTTGATATTCCTGTTATAGCTATTACGGGTAGTAATGGTAAAACGATTACCAAAGAATGGTTGTCTCAACTTTTATCAAAGTATTTCAATGTAGTGAAATCACCAAAATCCTTTAATAGTCAAATTGGTGTTCCATTATCTGTTTTACAGATGAACGATACTCATGAAGTAGCCGTTTTTGAAGTTGGTATATCTCAAGCTAATGAGATGATATTTCTTGAAGAAATAATTAAACCTACTATTTGCATATTGACAAATATAGGTGATGCGCATTCTTCTGGTTTTGAAGGAGAAGGTTTAGAAAATTTGGAAAGAAAACTTAAAGAGAAGTCTATTCTTTTTAAGGAGTGCAAAGAATTAATTTTTTACTCAGGTGATGGTACTAAACCATACATATTAGATTCTCTAAGTAGTATAGTGAACAATAAAATTCTTTGTCCTTACAGCTATGGACTATTGGAAGAAAATAAAGTAAGATTTACTTTTAGTGGAGAGACGGTGGATCTATACTTACCCTTTTCAGATGACGCTTCAATTCAGAACACTTTGGCTTCTGTAAGTGTAATGAATCTTCTTGGAATAAAATGTGAAACTATTGAAGAGGATCTTATGCATTTGAATCGTGTGCATATGCGGATGGAAACTAAGGCAGGAAAATGGAATAGTATTTTAATTAATGATTCATATAATTCTGATCTTGAATCACTCAGTAATGCTGTTCAGTATTTGAAACAGATAAAAGCTACAAGACCAATTATAATTCTATCGGATTTAGAGGATAATGAACCAGACAATTTACTTTATCCTAAAGTAGCAGAAATACTTAATACTATAGATCATATTTTGATTACTGTTGGAGAGTCCTCTCAAATTTTAGAAAAATCAGTGCCATCACATACGCATCATTATTTGGATACTGATGAAGTATTTATAAAACGATCTGGTATAGAGGGTAGAACTATTCTTTTGAAAGGAGCGAGGAAATATAAATTCGAAAAACTATTCGAAAAATTTTCTGCGCAATCACATTCTGCATACTTGGAAGTTGACCTTTCATCTATGGAGCACAACCTATCTGTGTATGCTAGTATCATACCATCTAAGGCAAAAATAATGACTGTGATTAAAGCATCCGCTTATGGTAGTGGTGCTAGCGAACTTGCAAAACATTTACAACATAGACAGGTGGCATATATGGCTGTTGCCTATGTTGATGAAGGTATTCAACTTAGAGAATCTGGTATCCAAACTCCTATATTAGTATTGAATCCTGATTTGGATCAACTAGAGGAAATGGTAACTTATAATCTAGAGCCAGAGGTCTATAGTGTGAATCAGTTAGAGCATATGATTTCATATAAAGATCAAGACGCACAGACTATTTTTCCTGCTATACATCTTAAATTGGATACAGGCATGCATCGGTTAGGGTTTCAGAAAAATGACTTTGAAAAGCTCTTTACTTTATTGAAGGAAGCCAAACTAAAGGTGGCGAGTATATTTTCTCATTTATCCAGTAGTGATAACGCAATTCATGATGCCTATAACTTAGAGCAAATAGCACTTTTTGAAGAAATGTCAATGAAATTGATAGAAGTGCTTGGATATAGTCCAATAAGGCACTTTGCTAATACTGCTGCAATCTCTAGATATCCGCAGGCACATTATGATATGGTCAGATTGGGAATAGGACTATATGGAATAGATGGTCATACTCATACCGCTAATCAGCTTGAAAGAGTGCATACTCTTAAAGCAAAAATAATCCAAATCAAATCAGTGGTAAAAGGGGCTACAGTAGGTTATAATCGTATGCATACCTTGCAGCGAGATAGTAGAATTGCAATCATTAACATTGGTTATGCAGACGGTCTGATGCGAGGTAGTGGTAATGGGAAGCACAAAGTCTATTTAGGCGGTAAATATGTACCTATAATTGGAAATGTATGTATGGACCTAACTATTATCGATATTACAGATGTGGCTGCTGCTGAAGTTGGTGATGATGTGGAAATCTTTGGTAAACAGGTGGATATTACAGCTTTAGCTAAGCTAAATAACACAATACCATATGAGCTATTAGCAGGTATATCTACAAGGGTCAAAAAAGTATATGTCAGAAGCTAATTATACATTACTAATACGCTACATTTGCCTCTATGCCGATTATGAATTATATCAAAAAGCTGATCAAGAAGATACCAATAGGTCTTTCTAAGAATCATCAGTATGACATAGATACACGTAAGATCATTCAAAAAACACTTTTGAATGATAGTAATGCGATAGATATCGGCTGTCACGAAGGGGAAATATTGGATTACTTCCTGAAGTATGCACCTTGTGGTCAGCACTTTGCTTTCGAACCATTACCGCATCTTTATAAAAACCTGAAGATTAAATATACTAAGCGAGCGCATATATATCCACACGCCTTATCTAATGAGGAAGGAACTACTACATTCCAATATGTAAAATCCAACCCGGCATATAGCGGAATTAAGAAACGGAAGTATGATAGGGAGTCTGAGGAAGTAATTGAAATTACAGTAGATCAGACAAAATTGGATGAAATGATACCCGATGATATTCGCATTGATCTAATTAAAATTGATGTTGAAGGTGGAGAATATCTAGTGCTTGGTGGATCAAATAGAATACTGAAAAAGGATAAACCATTACTGATATTTGAACACGGAAAAGGTGGAGCAGATCATTATGGCGTAACTCCAGATATGGTTTTTGATCTTTTAGAAAGTTATCAGTACAACATTTACAACCTTAGCTCATTTCTTAGGGATAAGAAAGTTATCAATAGGGCAGAGTTTATACGTCAATATGAGCAAGAGGAACATTACTACTTCGTAGCTAATTAACTAGAATCGGTCATTATTCACTTTCTTGTATCCCTGGAAACAATTTTATCTTGTCTCTCATACAATATTAGAGCAGATTCGTTCTTTTGTATTATAGATTATCAATCAAACAAACTCTTAGATGGGCCATTTCAATAAGGTAACGATACTATCACTACTTGGATGCATGATATGTATACTATTAGCTAATACGCTATATGCACAGAATGATCTTGCTATAGGAGATTGGGATTCACACTTACCATATGGCGAAGGACAATGGGTGACTCAGAGCGCAGATGAGATTATTTATTCTACAGGCCTAGCCTTGTTGTATATAGACAAAGATGACTTAAACCCAAGATTTGTTGATAAAGTAAAAGGTCTTAGTGATGTGGGTATTTCAAGACTACAATATGATAAGTTTAATGATCAACTCATTATAGCCTATAGCAATAGTAACATTGATATTGTAAGAGGAACTGAGGTTTTTAATCTTCCTTTTATAAAGGAAAACAACAATATACTTGGGGACAGACAAATCAATAATATTTATGTAGCGGATGCTAACTACGCATATTTATCAACGGCGTTTGGTATCGTTCAATTGGATCTGCAGAGTCTAGAATTTGCGACTACGGTATTTACAGAATTAAGAGTCAATCAAGTGTCGAGTTTGGGTGAAAGTCTTTTTGCCGCAACAGATGACGGATTATATAAAGTGGAGGCAACACCAGGAGTAAATATTGGAGATTTTGGACAGTGGCAATTATTGGGGGAACCGAATGGGCTGCCTAATTTGTACGAGGCTTTACATACGGTAACATATAGTGATGCGGTATATTTTGCAGATGAGAACATTCTTTATAAGTCCATAGATGGAAATACATTTACTGCTGTTTATGAAGATCAATTAAGTAACCAAACTATTAAATACCTATCTGCAGAAGGGGCAAAATTGATGGTAGGTATAAGAGAGGATCCATTCCAAAGTTTCACGTTATTTTATGATGAAAATGATACTTTTTTGAAAGGTGGAGAGGGTTGTATCAATAGAACACTATTTGGTATAGAGGATGAACAAGGTCGAGTATGGTATGCTGATGAGTGGTATACAATAAGACATATGGAAACCTATACTTCAGGCTGTTCAATGGATACCTATGATAGTCCATTCTCGGCAACTGTTAGTGATATTAACACCTATGAGGGTAACGTGTATGTAGCATCAGGTGGTGCCACAGAAAGTTATAACTATGATGCTAATAATGGAGGTATCTATATATATGAAGAAGGTAAATGGAATAATATTAATACACTTAATAATCCAGGAGCAGATGGACTTTCTGGTTTAGCTAATTTTTTTAGAGTTGTAAAGAACCCAATAACGGATAAGGTTTATTTTGGGTCTTTTGGTTTTGGATTAGTCGAATATGATGAAGAGACAAAAGAGCTGATTAGGTACAATACCAATAATAGTAAGCTACAGGGCGCTCAAGGTGATTTTGATAATACGCGTATATCAGGATTGACAGTAGATGATAGAGGAAATCTTTGGATAGCTAATCATGCTGCTGAAAGCCCTCTTGTGGTATATACTGCAGATGGCGATTGGCACAATTACGATATTCCACAAAATCAATTTGTTGCTAATGTAAAAGTAGACCAGCAAGGATACAAGTGGATGATTCTTACTGGCTCAGGAGGAGGAATAATGGTATTTGATGATAACAATACATTGGCCGACCCTACTGATGATAGAACGAGACTTATCAACAATGGTAATAGTGAGCTACCTACTAATACAGTCAGAACTTTGGAAGTAGATAATGATGGTAATGTTTGGGTGGGTACATCTGAAGGTGCTGTAGTATTCGAATGTGGTGGAGCCGCTTTTGACTCAGATGTGTGCAGAGGTGTACACCGAAAAGTAGTAGTAGATGATAACGTGGCGTTTTTGTTAGAGACTGAAGATGTATATGCCATAGAGACTGATGGAGGTAATAGGAAATGGTTTGGATCGCGTAATGGCATATTTGTACAATCACCAGATGGGGAGGACCAAATAATTAGGTATACTACAGAAAACTCGCCACTATACGATAACACAATTATTGATCTAGAATTTGATCCATTGACTGGAATTATGTGGATCGCAAATAATAAAGGTCTACAATCCATTAAGACGGAGACTCTTGGTGCAGAAGATAAGCACGCCTCTGAGGTATACGCATATCCCAATCCTGTACGCCCAGACTATGTTGGACCTATAGCCATAAAAGGCTTAGTAAATGATGCAAGTGTGAAAATCACGGATATCAATGGACGTCTTGTATATGAGACGACGGCATTAGGCGGACAAGCAATCTGGGATGGTAATGACTACAATGGCAGAAGGGCTGATACTGGCGTATACTTAGTTTTTAGCAGTGGTGGACCAGCATTTGGAACTCCTGATAGTTTTGTAAGCAAGATCTTCGTTGTTAAGTAATCTACTAGCGCTATATATTGCTAAGCTTTTAGATATGAACTGCATTCAATGGTCTCATTTCTGATGATATATCGATGAACATAAGTTATCCTTATACTAATGTAGATATAGCGGCAACTATATCTACATGAGATGAGTTACCTTTGCATAGATTTTAAGCAATACCCGTTATTAACAAGCAATGCGAATACTACTTTCAATACTTTTCCTAATATCATCCTCAACAACATTATTAATAGCTCAATCGGTTACTAAGGTATCCGGCAAGATTATAGATGCGAATACCAAAGAGCTTCTTCCTTTTGTAAATGTGTCTTTCAAAGGGACTAATGTAGGAGCATCCACAGATATAGACGGCGAATTTGATATTAGTACAAGATTCCCTAGTGACACCCTTGTAGCCTCTTATATCGGATATGAAGATCAATACTTCATCATTAAGCGCGGTGAAAAACAAAGGATTGACTTTAAGTTACAGTCCTCTGGGGTTGCCCTTAAGCAAATAGTGTTTACAGAACAGAAAGGTAAGTATAGCAGGAAGAACAATCCATCCCTGGATTTAGCCAAAAAGGTTACTGCTAACGCATATCAAAATCATCTTAAAGGATTACCATACTATCAATATGATCAGCATGAGGTGGTAAGGATGGACCTTAATAATATTACTGATAAATTTAAGGAAAGAAGATTTGTTAGAAATTTAGATTTTTTATGGGAATTTGTTGATACATCAGAGATTAACGGCCGAACATTTTTACCGATTTTCTTAAGAGAAATAATATCTACTATATACTATCGCAATCAACCAGAAAGTGAAAAAGAATATAGACATGCTGTTAACTATACCAATATTGTAGAGAAGCTTGGTCTTAACACCATCAATAATGCGATAGATGCACTCTATACAGACGTAGATGTATATACAGATGTGATTCCTTTATTGGAAAATCAATTTGTTAGTCCGTTGTCCAATGTAAGTCCAGGTTTTTATAGGTATTATATACAAGACACCACTATTGTTAATGGAAGAGAGGCTATAAATTTAGCTTTCATACCAGAGATAAAAGGAAGTCTTGGGTTTATAGGAAATATGTATATCTCGAATGACGAAAGATATACTGTATTAAAAATCGACATGGGTATCGTAAAAGATATCAATTTAAATTTTGTTAGAGACCTAAGAGTGATACAAGAGTTTGAACCTTATGATGACAATTTTATAAAAGTAAAAGACGAAGTAATAATAGACTACTCTATTACAGAAGATGGATTAGGTGTTTATGGAAACAAGACCGTCTATTATGATGAATTTAAGTTTGATCCTATAGATGAGAAGAAGTTTTCTAAGGTTGAGAAAATTATTAATAATCCTGATGGATTGATTCAGAACCCAAGCTATTGGGAGGAGAGTAGAATAGGTACGCTTAGTAAGAATGATCTAGATACATATGAGTTACGAGATACACTAGTAAATGATAAGTATTTCAATAGATATATGTACATGGGAAAAGTCTTGACTTCTGGTTTTGTTCCTATTGGCCCAGTAGAATTTGGACCATGGGCAACATTTGCCAGTTTCAATGATGTAGAGGGATTTCAACCAAGATTTGGCGGGTGGAGTACTTATGATTTTAGTAAGAGGCTATTACTTCAGTCATATATTTCTTATGGGACCAAGACAGAGCAATGGAAGTATTCAGCTGGAGCGACTTTTACTTTTAATGAAAATTATAGAGATAACCCAAGGCACTTTATAAGAGCAATAGCAGAGAAGGCATCTAGTTTTCCAGGACAAGATTTACAGTTCTTTAGTCCAGATAACGTATTACTATCATTTAGAAGAGGTGAAACTACAAGGATGTTACTTACGGATAAGTATGAGTTAATGTATGAAAAAGGTGTAGAAGGATTTAGCTTTAATATAGGTGCAAGACATAAGAACATTATGCCTTATGGATCAACACGATTTTTGGCTACTGATCTTGCTCAAGATCAGCAAGTAGAGTTTGACCAAATACAAACCAATGAAGTATTTGGTATGTTTAGATTTGCTCCAAATGAGCAGTATGTACAAGGAAAACAATACAGAACGCAGATATTAAACGAATATCCAATTTTTACACTTAACTATACTATAGGTATGGATGGTATAGATGGTGGTGATTATAACTATACGAGATTAGGTCTTAATATATTCAAACAATTTGAGTGGACAAGAACAGGAACGACCGATATTATATTTGATAGCGGAAAAACTTTTGGAACGGTTCCTTATGTACTTAACTATATACCTGCAGGAAACCAAACCTATGGGTATTTTTTGAATTCATATAATATGATGAATTTCTTTGAGTTTTCTATGGATCAATATGTTTCACTTAATGTTGAACATTACTTTTATGGATTTATATTTAATAGAGTACCATTATTAAGAAGACTGAAGCTAAGAGAGATAGTAACCTTTAAAGGTTTGTATGGAACGCTGTCTGATAAGAACAATCCACTTTTAGATCCAACGCTGGTTCAATTTACCGAAGGTGAAAATGGTGGGCAGGCTACTTTTACATTGGACGATAAACCTTATATAGAAGCAAGTTTTGGAGTATCTAATATATTTAAGATACTAAGAATAGATATTGTAAAGCGGTTTACTCATTTAGATAACCCAAATTTACCGACATTATTTGGCACGAAAGGAATGGGGGTTAGAGCTAAATTCTTTGTAGAGTTTTAGGGTCAAGATATCTAAGCACGTTATACTTATTTTGCATGGTAGTAATTTCTAGATCTAGTTCACTGGCAATGTATTGTATTTCTGCATGACTTGGTTGAGGTTTCGATTGATGCACAGGCCCTTTCATTTTATTTAATACAGAAGTCTTTATTGATTGCGGTATTATTTCCTTCATCCACTTAGGTGTGTTGTGTAATATTTTATCGTATCGCGCCAAGAATTTTTGTTGACCCACGCTTTTATTTTTAGAGATTGTAGTTGTTTTTTGGGGAGGTGCATCAATAAATTTAACGATAGAATTGATGAATGATGTGTAATCATTTTTTAGATCTATGTAATCTAGTACTAGTATTGATTCCGATGGAAAAAGGTCTTCATATGCAGCAATTTGAGAAGCATATCTTGATCTATTCATTAAGCCAGGAACTGCACTGAGAGCTTCTGAAAAATTACAATTGATATAGCCTCTTGAGTGTAAGTGTATGTAGTCTGAAACAATTCGTTCTATTGGATTTCTTACAATGTAAATTATTTTCATTTTTGGATTATAGTCTCGGATATTTTTGGCTATTGGTAGATTTCCATCTAGATGTTTACTGTAGTCCGTAGAAGCTTCTCCCCAGATTTTCTTTTTGCTGTCAAATCCATTGTGATATTCCGATGTATTGTGTTTTGTTACACTAAAGTAATTGGGTTCCTTATCGATATGGATACTAATATCCTCGTGCTGGCCAAGCATGTGAGAAGTAGCTGTAGTACCAGATTTCATAGCACCTATTATGATAAAATTTACTTTTCGTTTATGGATATTATCGGACATCATAACTTATGATATTATTGAGTGTACTATTCTTTTAATTTCTGTAATGTTGGCTTCAGAGTTTCTCTTGTGTGCGGCAGTATTTGTATTCTGTTTATATCGGTTAATATCCTCGATAGATGAATTTTTAATAGCAGTAGCTAGTGATACTGCGGTGAAATCTTCCGACACTACACCTATGTTATACTCTTTTACAAGATCTGCCATAGCAGGTGTAGGGCCAATTACAATTGCCACTCTTCCTTGAATAAATTCAAAAAGTTTATTGGGCAAAGCATAAGTATTGTTAAGATGTGTTGGAAAGAGTAAGTATAAACCTATATCATATAAATTAATGGTTTGTTGAATTTCATTAAAAGGAATGCCATCTAATATCGATATCTGATTATTATTTTCTATGAGTTGACATAGATGCTTTTTATAGGTAGGATTGTTATCCATTAGATATAGATCTAATGAATATTTTTTATCTAAAAGCGAAACAGCGTCTATCATTAATTCTAACCTTCTTGCAGGTATAGCTGCTCCATGGCTTATGATACGTATTTTAGTTTCGGATGTAGGTCTAGGAAATAGGTCATAGTATTTACACGCATTGTCAAGGAGGGTACAATCGATATTGAATTTTTCCTTGTACAATTCTATGATTTGGGGACTCACAGTTGTGAAATGCTTTACATGAGATAAATGATTTGTGAAGATCCACTCTTCGTACTCTTGTTGTGCTTTAGAAAAACTTCCTGTCATACGATCATCCATGTAGTATTCATGAAGGTCGCAATATATAGGAGTGCTTTTGTTTTTGGCTAATCTATCTGCAATTGGTAAAGATTCTGTTTCATTACAGATAATAATATCATAAGTGTTTTCTTTTAAGGTCTTGTATACTCGTTTGTTATTTTTGTTCCAGTAAAGAGATTTGTATTGTTTAGTGACCAGTTTTGTTATTTCTGTTATTCTGTTGGTTTTGGAACCTCTACTATCTAGTTCGAATAAATCGAGATCATGCTCTACACCGGTGTGTTTACTTATATTTCTTCCAACACACGTTAAACTATATTCTTTATGCAGAGCCTCTATTTGTTTGATTACTCTAGGGTCTCTTTCTAAATTTGTTTTGCAGAGAATAAGTATTTTCTTTTTCATATCTACAATTTTTCTAGAGTGTCAATCCAGTCAGTAATATCAAAATCTACTATACTTTGAAAGCCTTTCATTTCTGGCAGCAATTCTTGTTTAATAAACCTCTTGGTAGTAGTGTTTAGTGTGATTGACATATTCTTGTTTCTACTATGATAGTATCTTGACTTGACAAATTCCGTTACACTTTTGGGAAAACTTGATTTAATATATTGGTAAATCTTATTGGTGAGAATAAAGTCTATTGACTTAGGCATTCGATAATCAGAGTCTGCTGCATTATCTGTTAAGATCGAACGATCAAACTTTGTTTGTAGATCTAAAAAATTGATAAGCTTATCTTCATATTCAATGTTGTTAAGATCTTCGGTTTTTATGACTTCTATATTTGATCTTCCAAATAATGCTATATAGATTTTTATTTGACTGTAGTATTTACTACAGTCAATAAGTAATTTATTTACAATGATGGATTCATCCAAACTATTTGCGACATCTCCTCTTTCATAAGTCATTCTATAGTGTGATATGATTCTGTCAATTGGATTTCTTACTAAGTATATTATTTTGGCATTGCGATTATATGAATGTATTGCTTTAGCGATTTGGTAAGTGTTTTTTAATAGCGCAGTGTATTCGGTGGAGGCGTCTAGCTGTATCTTTTTCGACCAATCAAATAATGAATGATAAGTATTTATATCTAAGGAATTACTGCCACTGAAAAAATTGGGTTCTTTAATTTTGGATAATGAAACATCAATATGCGAGTTGAGAAAATTAGCTAAGCTAGTAGTTCCACTTTTACGTGAGCCAACCAAAAAAACACCAACCTCTTTTATAGTTGTATTTTCCATTATTATTGAATTAGTCCTTTTAGTCTTTGAAGTAATAACTGTGTCTTATGAATATAGGCTATATCTTGAGAATTGTTTATTCTAGAAGCCATGGTGTAATTGTATTTTGCTGCAGTGAGTATATAATCTTTTACCTTAGTTGTTTTAATATTTTGTATTTCTTTTTTGTCCATAAATAACAACAATTGTTTATAGTTATTATCCAATGTTTGGATCACAGATTTTTGCAATTGTATGTAACCTTCAGAGATGTTATCAAATATCTTATTGATTGTTCTATTACTATGTTGGTGAACTTTGCTCGTCACAAAATCTATTGTAGTAAAATCATTATTAACTAGTATGGGTATGAAGAAATGAAAATCTTCTCCATAGTATAATTCATTATTAAATCTGTTTGACTTAATTATTGTTTTTGGAAAGCAAAATGGCATTAAATTGAAATATCCTTCTAAACATTGAATTATACATTCTTTCTTGTTTAGTGCTGGCAATATTTCTGAAGTATATCCATTATCCATTAGTCTTACTCCAGCAAGAATTGTGTTATTGGGTTGGTGCAATATTGTTTTTTCGAATTCTGATAAATACTCTGGTAATAATTCATCATCACTATCAAGAAAACAAATGTAGGCACCTACGGACTCTCCTATTCCTATATTTCTAGAATAGCTTCTTCCTTTGTTTTCTTGGTAAAAGTATTTTATTTTGCTGTTTTTTAAATCTTGAATATACTTTTCCGTATCATCTGTTGATCCGTCATTGACAATTATTAATTCCCAATTATCATATTCTTGTATCAATACACTTTCAACTGCCCTTTGGAGCATTCTACGCCTATTGTATGTTGGAATGATGATAGAAAATAATGGAGTTGTCATTATGCTGATACTTTAAATTTGTTTATCCATTTACCAGTATTTATAACACGCCAAAGTAAGTTATTGTCTATATTTATTTTTACTTCTAGCTCTTCCCTATTTACAAAGGGCATATTGTCTAAAGCTTCTGATGCAAGTTTTAGATAGAAATCTTTATTATCATTCATCCATTCATTTTGAGGTGTTACAAAACCCATCTTATCTTTTCTATTAATAATACCTTCGGGTACTATTCCTTTCATTGTTTCACGTAGAATACTTTTTGTGATTCCTTTCTTTAATTTGAGATCGCTTGACATATTTAAGCAATATTCGACTAGCCTATAATCCATGAAAGGTAATCTTGATTCCACACCATAAGACATACTGTTTCTATCTTCATACCGCAGTAGTGCGGATAGACCTAAGCCAAATAATAAGTTATAACTCATTTCGAAAATATTGTTCTCTTTATTTCTAACGTATCTTTTAGTTGTCTGATTTGTAGTTAAGGGATACCAAGAGATATCTTTTTTCTTTTTATTTCTCTCGTAGAAGATAATACTCTGAATGGCATCTACAATACCGAAAGATTTTAATTTTTGAAAATGATATAATTCCTTTAAAGCTTGTATAGTATTTCTCTTTACTTTTTCCTTAAAATACCCAATGCTAAATTTATCGTAACCACAGAGTATTTCATCTCCACCTTGTCCTCCGAGTACGACTTTGTATCCTTTAAGTTGTATGTTTTCATAAATATTGGATTGTGCCATCACAGTCGCTCCAGTGAATGGTTCGTCTTGAGAATATACGAGATTGTCAATATGTTTTTTAAGATACTCCTCTGTTGTACTAATCAGCTTATAGGGTATATTGTACTTTTCATTTACCAATAAGGCGTATTGACTTTCATCTAACTTATGGTTTGGATAGGCAAGAGTAAAAGTCTCTGGTTTTAGGTTTATTTTGTGGGCCATCAAAGCGACTATACTGCTGCTGTCTAGTCCACCGGACAGCGTTGTTGCTAAGGGTACATCTGTTCTCGTTCTTATCTTGATAGCATTGCTAAGAAGTTCAGAAAATTCACTACCATCATTAGGTTTATTATTCTTGATGTCATAATATCTTACAATACTCATTTTTTGAGTGGTAAGATGAATAATAGCATGATGTGACTTTGGTAACTGATATACTTTATCAAACATGGTTTCATTAGTATGATCGGTCATGTTAAAAGCAAGGTACTCTAAGAGCCGAGGATGATTGATTTTTGGTTTCCAACCTTCAATGATGGTAAAGGCCTTTATTTCGGAAGCGAAGTATATTTTATTGTTGATAGTAGTATAATATAAAGGCTTAATTCCAAAGCGATCTCTACTAGCAATTATTTTGTTCTCTTGTTCATCATATAAAATGATTGCCCACATTCCATTGAATTTTTGAAATGCTTCGATTCCCCATGTTTCATAGGCAACTATAATAACTTCTGTATCTGATTCAGTCAAGAAGGATTCACCTAGCGCTATAAGTTCTTCACGGATTTCTACATAGTTATATATCATTCCATTGAAAACTAGGTGTAGGTGTGATCTATTCATGGGTTGATCGCTACGATGTGCGGTATCGATGATAGCTAATCTGCGGTGACCCAATGCTACGCCAGACGTAATGTAGATCCCCTCTCCATCCGGTCCTCTATGCGCTAAAAGGTCTGTCATTGATTTTATATCTTCGACCTTTGGCTCAATTTTAGCGTAATCTATAATAGCAGCTATACCACACATAGAAGCAAGATATGCAAAAACATGATTATAGGCTTTATAGTAAGCAAAACGATAATTTACCGCTCTTTCATCAACCTTGGTGGTTAGACGCTTTAGCAAGTGCTAATGGAACCACTTGGGATGTCGCTTTGAGTAGGTCTAAAGATGGTAATATAATAGCTGCATGGCCTTATTTCAATGGGCTCAAGTTAGGAATGGATGTTTCTTTATCTCCAGTTTTGGCCTCATATCTTGGTATTTGGATAGATTATCCAGAAGACGATTGGAAGGAGGAAACTCGCCAGAGCCATCAGAATAATATTGTAAAAGATTTATTGTCACAATTTCCTGAGTTTCATTTGATGAAGCAAAATTTTACACCATCATTTGACAATTGGAAGGAATTGTACTGGGCGGGCTTTGATCAGACCACGCATTATACATATGTGCTGGATAATATTAAGGACCATGAAAAAATATTCGCTGGTTTTAAATCTAATTTGCGAAACAGTATCAAAAAGGTGGGACATACCTTCTCAATCGGCGACTCTAATGATTTAGCAGCGTTTTATGAGATTAATAAGAAAAGTTGGAGTACTCAAGATGGTAAGATCCCTTACACATTGTCTTATTTACAGAAGTTGGATGATGCTTTAGTAAATAACGGACATAGGTATATTCGGCTAATTAAGGATGCGAATAATAATATCGTAGCGGGTGTATATGTAGTAAGAGACAATCACACGGCTTATAATTTGATGTTAGGAACTGATCCAGAGTATAGACATAGCAGAGCTGCAGAGATACTATTGTGGGACGTAATTCAAGAAATGTCACAGTTTGTCGATCGATTTGATTTTGAAGGAAGTATGATTGAGGGAGTTTCTCAGTTCTTTAAAGCATTTGGCGGAAGACAACAAGAGTACTCCGTGATTTCCAAATCGAAGAATAAGTGGATAAGTATTGCAACAAGACTATTTACAGGTAAGAAATTTTAAAGCAGAAGGCGTTTTAAGACAAAAAGACTCCCTAAATTAATAGGAAGTCTTTTCTTAGGGATAGCGTCATGGTGTGAGACTTAACTCACGAATTGTATCTTTTTACAAACTCTATTATCAGTTTGTACTTTTAAGACGTATAGAAGATTAAAAGTCACATTGTGAATAACATTGGAAGAAGAGTAATTGGCTTACTCATAGGGATCTAGTAGGTTTTTTTCGATCATTGCATCCTGTAGCCAAATACGATTAGGAGCAATATCTTTATTTAGATATTTTTCTATAATCAGACCACCAATAGGTGCAGCAATAGCTCCCCCACTACCTGCGTTTTCAACATACACTGCAATAGCTATTTTAGGGTTTACCTTTGGTGCAAAACCAAAAAATACAGAGTGAGATACCTTCCTTTGATTTTGTGAGGTCCCTGTTTTTCCACAGATATCAAGTCCAGGTACATACGCGGTAGTAGCAGTACCCTGAGAAATCACCTTCTCCATTCCATTGATTACAGGTTCGAAGTACTCTTGATTGATACGTACTTTATGACGCTCTAAATACTCATTAGGAATAGCTTGTTTATCACCATTGATTGCACTTAGTAGATGAGGTTTATAATAATATCCACGATTGGCAATGATAGCGGCAAGGTTAGCCATTTGTAACGTAGTGAGTTCTAGTTCACCTTGACCAATACCAAGAGAAAGGATGTACGACCATTTCCAACCATTGTAGACATCTTTATATAGTTTGTCATAATATTTGGAATCTGGAATAAAGCCCTCATTCTCATAATGATAATCCAGTCCAGTTTTTTTTCCTAGCCCAAAGTCACTGAGGTAATTTACAATTGTGTCTAGTCCTGCTCCTGGGTTGTCATATCCATTGAGTAGTATGCATTCTTTCATGAGTTGATAGAAATAGGAATTACAACTCCATTGCAATGCAATATCTATACTATAAGGCGTAGGATGATTTCTACAACCTTGAGAAAACCCACGTTTACCTACCTCATAGCTACCATCACAATATATCGTTCTATTGGGTTCTGCTACTCCCATTTGCATAGCGATAAGCGCAAAAATAGGCTTGAATATAGATCCAGGAGGGTATTTTGATATTACTGACCGGTCTAGCATGGGCTTATTAATAGTATCCGATAGCAAATCATTAAAAGCCTTTCCTCTATTAACATCCATTTTTAGTATGTTAGGATCGTAAGTAGGTGCACTGATCATGGCTAGTACCTCTCCTGTCTTGGGCTCCAATGCCACGATGGCACCTCTCTTGTTACTCATTAGTAGTTCGCTATACTCTTGGAGCATTAGATCTAGTGCTACATTAATATCATCACCGGACACTGCACTGGAGTCTAGAGATCCATTTTCATAAGAGCCTACATCTCTACCTAGATTATCTTTTAGTAGATAGTTCAGTCCTTTAGATCCCCTTAGCATATCATCATAAGACTTTTCTACACCACTGACACCAATAAAATCGCCTGTTTGATACTTTCCATCGGATTTATTAATGGTTCTTTGATCTACCTCACCTAGATATCCTAATGTGTGAGCTGCATTTTGGTGAGGGTAAGATCTTATGTTACGTATTACTGGATAGAAGCCAGGAAACTCAAACATGCGCTCTTGAAATTTCGCATATATCTCTGGCTTTACTTTGGAAAGAAAGGTGAATGGTACAGACTTATGAAACCTTCTACTTTTCCAGTTTTTATTTAATAAGATAGAAAAGGTATCTATCGGTATTTCTAACAATTCACAAAAAGCGATGGTATCCATATCAGTGTCTACCTTCTTAAAGGTTGCCTTTATATCATAGATAGGAGTATTGACAACGAGTAGTTCGTCATTTCGATCATAGATCAATCCCCTACTTGGGTAGTTAATCTGTTTATCTAAGGTTGTTCTTCGTGCTTGTTCCCTATACTTGGATTCAAAGATCTGCAACTCGGCAGATTTGTATACGAGCAACAAGGCGCATATACAAAAGAAAATGACGATGATTTTTTGCCTTTCATTGTATTTTTCCATAATCAATAGTCGCTACGGAATATTAACTGATATAACATCACAATTAGTATAGATGCGATGAAACTGAATATCGTATTCATGAGGATCTCAAAAAAGAAAACAAATGAAAACGCTTCTACGGAAAAATAAAAGAATAGATGGATGAAGAATAAAATGGAAGCGAAACTTAAAAACCAACTGAATCCTAATTTACTTAAAGTAGGGCTTTCATCAACATTGTATCCACTATAGGGTTCGAGTAGTTTAATTATAAAATTTCGAATGTAAGCAGTAAAGACTAAAGCGCTCGCATGTATACCATATGAACTATAGAAAGCATCAATAGATAAACCTACTACAAATGCGATAGTAATCTGCAGTATCTTAGGAGTACGAATCGGTAAAAGTAGGATGATAATAGGGTATATAAATAAGTGTATAAACGCAAAATCGCCCATTTGAAAAGCAATACGCCTAAATACGAGACCTTGTAAAAGGATGAGCAATACAGCTCTAATTACACTTTTGGTAACTAAGCTATTCATTAATATCGTTTTCGAGATTTAACTGTTCTTCCTTTAGCCTATTATTCACCAGATAAGCATAAGATAGATTGTTGAGATCATTAAATAACTCTACATCTATCACATAGTTGCTACTTCCTTTAGCTATCTCAAAATTTACTATAGTACCGATAGGTAGATCTTTCGGAAATATAGAACTATAGCCTGATGTTACTACTATATCACCAATAGAAATAGGTGCGTGTTTAGGTACCGCTTCTAAGGTCATGATACGAGGACTGCTTTCTTTCCACACAAGATTACCAAAGAAATCTAGACCTCGGATACTTGCACTAATACGTGACTGGCTATGTAGCAAAGGAATCACCTGACTATAGTGATCGCTTACTCGAGTAGTTATCCCTACAATACCCTCTGCACTGATGACACCCATCATGGGTTTCGCCCCATCTACCCTACCGGCACATAATGTGAAATAGTTGTTTCTGAGATGTATAGTCTTATTGCATATCTCTGCAGGAATGAAAGCATATTGCTGAAGCAGTAGGGAATCAGAAATAGTGTCTTTTATACTAGTGCTAGGATGATTGATTATTATATCCATCAATTTAGCATTTTCTTTAACTAGACTATCGTTCTGTTCGTCCAACTTGAGATAGTCTGACAATTGGTCTACTCTATCATTAAAATTTTCAAAGTAGATAGACTTTGTGTTGTCATAAATATCCCCATGTACCTTATTACTATTAATTATTAATGTAAAACATACGATCTGGAATACGATGAACAAAAGGTGCGTACCATACTTGATAAATATGAGTAGAATATTCTTCATATGGACAACAGGCTATTTCTATAGATTTCTTCTACCTATGAGGAATGTATATCTATCAGAGTTTTTGAGTGCTAATCCTGTTCCACGTACCACGCATCTTAGTGGATCGTCAGCTACCTGTACTTTAAGTTTTACCTTCTTAGCCATTCTATCTGCTAGACCTCTAAGTAATGCTCCACCACCAGTGAGGTAGATACCTACTTGATATATATCAGATGCGAGCTCTGGAGGAGTGTCCTCCAATGCTTTGAGTACCGCTTCTTCTATTTTAGTAATTGACTTATCTAAAGCTTCGGCTACTTCTGTATGGTTTGTAAAAACTTGCTTAGGTATACCTGTAAGTAGATCTCGTCCATTAACAGGATATTTTTCTGGTGGATTAGGCAGATCTACACTAGCTGCTCCTACATGTATCTTTATTTGTTCAGCAGTACGCTCACCGATCAGCAGGTTATGCTTACGCTTCATGTAGTCTATGATATCATTGGTAAATTCATCTCCAGCGGTACGAACACTTTGATCAGTGACAATACCTGAAAGAGCGATTACAGCAATCTCTGTAGTACCACCTCCTATATCGATAATCATGTTACCCACAGGTTCTTCTACATCAAGTCCAATACCTAAAGCAGCGGCCATAGGTTCGTGGATTAGGTAAGTTTCTTTACTATCTACGTGATCTGCAGAATCTAATACTGCTCTTTTTTCTACTTCCGTGATTCCAGAAGGAATACAGATTACCATTTTCATATGAGTGAAAAATCTTCTTTTCTCACCTATAAGGTTAATTAGTCCTTCGATAAGACTTTCTGCAGCTTGAAAATCTGCGATTACACCATCTTTAAGAGGGCGGATCGTCTTAATGTTTTCATGTGTTTTCTCATGCATCTGCATGGCTTTGTAGCCTACAGCAATCACTTCGTTAGTCGTCCTATTGATGGCCACGATTGATGGCTCATCTATTACTATCTCGTCGTTTTGCATGATCAGGGTATTTGCAGTACCTAGATCCACAGCAAGTTCTTGAGTAAAAAAGCTAAATATTTTCATTTAATAATTCTCTTCCAGTTGTTACTTAAAAATTCAAAACACATCAATAATCTCCAATAGTAGCACTACACGGTAGACGCTTCTACTTCAAAAAAACATGGGGATATTTTATGGGAAGAACTCATTTTTCAACCCTAGTTCAATCAGGATACAGTGCCAAAAATGAGCCAGTCTTTGCAATAAACGGCAATTTAGATAATTTATATGGATAATAGGCTGAAAACAAGGCTGTTGAAAGTAAAATATTTGCACTTTTTGCAATATGGTAACCTGCGGTCAATTAACATCCAATATTATCTCAAAAATACGCTGATTTTGGTAACTATTTATCCTGATTTTAGAGCCTTTAAAATGTGGGGAAATAGCTTATTTGGCTAAGTATTTACTGATTTGAAGTTACCCTATTGGCCGTAAATTGAATATTGGGCCATAGAAAATGAGCTTACTAAGTACTATTATAGAAGCTCTGAATATATATAGCACCTCTCAAATAAAACAATGTGGCTTCTTGTGCCGTTTTGTGTTATGATGTTTTATTTTTACCATTGGATTTTTTGATCCTAATATGCCCACATAGGCACAATAACACTACAAAGAAAGTTTGAATGAGCAACAAGTATAGTTCTGATAAAGAAGCGATAGATGGATTAGCAAGATCATTCCAAGAGCTAAAAGCAGAAATAGGAAAGGTCATAGTGGGGCAAGAAGAGGTGGTTAACACAGTGTTGATATCCTTGTTTTCTAAAGGGCATTCACTCTTAGTGGGTGTGCCAGGACTAGCTAAGACCTTACTTGTAAGTACAATATCGGAGGTGTTAGATCTAGAATTTAAAAGAATTCAGTTTACTCCAGATTTAATGCCTAGTGATATTACTGGATCTGAGGTGATGGACGAAAACCGTAAATTTAAGTTTAATCATGGTCCTCTATTCTCTAACATAGTGTTAGCGGATGAGATTAATAGAACTCCACCTAAGACACAAGCAGCCTTACTAGAGGCAATGCAAGAACGATCCGTGACTATCGGAGGTGTAAGACACGACCTAGCTAAACCATTCTTTGTATTAGCTACACAAAATCCAATCGAGCAAGAGGGTACTTATCCACTTCCTGAAGCACAGCTTGATAGGTTTATGTTCAATATTCCATTAGACTACCCTTCTTATGAAGAGGAGCTACAAGTAGTCAAATCTACTACATCCACCAAGGTGAATGACTTAGCTACTATAATGACAGGCGAAGAAATCTTATTTTTCCAAAACCTAGTAAGAAAAATTCCTGTGGCAGATAACGTGTTAGAGTATGCAGTAATGCTAGCTTCTAAGACAAGACCCAATACTAAGCTTGCTACGGCAGACGTAAATAAGTACATATCTTGGGGAGCTGGTCCAAGAGCATCACAAAACTTAATTCTGGGAGCGAAGACACATGCTGCAGTTAATGGAAAATATTCTCCAGATATTGAAGATGTAAAGGCTATAGCAGATTACGTACTACGCCATAGAATAGTTCGTAATTATAAGGCAGAAGCTGAAGGAATTACAGAAAGTGATATCATTGCAAACTTACTATAGTAGGTATTACACACCAATATTCTATATAGTATCATCTATTGGGTAGGGAATATTTACTACTGTGAATGTCTCTATGACTTGGATCTATGACGTAATCAGTCATAGATGCTATATTTGTAAATATTGATTTCACTCGTACCATTCTAATCTGGTATTGCAAGGAAGACTAATAGTATGTATAAGCTAATAATCATATCTCTGTGTCTACTATCACTCGGAAGTTGTAACGATGAGGTAGCTAGCCAATTTTCACCTAAGCCATCTGCATTAGGAAGGCTAAACCAGATTGAAATAATATCAGATGATGAAGTTTGGGAAGGACCAACTGGAGATACTATTAGGTATTATTTTGGTTCCTCGTATCCGATTATGCCTACTCCAGAGCCTATCTTTGATATGCGCCAGTTCAGCCCTAGTGATTTAGCGTCAGAGCCGTTACGAAAAGAGTTAAGGACATATGTAGTAGTAGCGGACCTTCAAGACGATGAATCGTCTACCACAAAGATGATACGCAAAGATCTAGGTGAAGAAAGATTTATGAACCTTAAGACAGGTAAAGGATACAGCAGTACAATAGGTCGAGAAAAATGGGCTCGAAATCAATTGTTGGTATATATCATGGGTAATGGTAAGGCTAATGTCCACAAAGCCATTAGAGAAAACTTTCCTACTATAGCTAAGAAGATAAACGAGCACGATGAAGATCAGCTTGTAGCGTCTATTTACTCTGTGCGTAGGACCAATCCAGGTATCGAACGAAAGGTGAAAGAAATGTATGGTTTAGATATGGCCATTCCTGGAGATTTTAGATTGGCAGTGGAAGACAATGGCCAAAAGCAACTATGGTTACGAAGAGATGATAACAAAGGCGCAATTCTCAATATTATGATGCATAGTGTGGACTATGGAGATCAATCTCAGTTCGATACTGAAAACATCAAGAATAGCCTCAATGCGCTTAGTAAGCAATATGTGAAAACTAATACACCAGGATCGATAATGGTGATCAATGATGAAGACCTACCTGTATACGATTATGGATACGAGATAGACGGACAATATACGAGAGAGCTTAGAGGAGTGTGGGAAATGACTGAGGATTTCATGGCTGGCCCATTTGTAGCGTATGCTATTAATCTTAAGGAATCCAATAAGATTTTATATGTATATGCATTTATATATGGTCCTGGACTTATGAAGCGTAACCTAATACAGCAACTCGACCATATAGTGAAAACGTTAAAAGTTGATAGCGCTTCTTAGTTGCGGTATAATTGAATTATACGTACCGATCGACAGTAACTGCTATTATAAAAAGCTCATTTCATCGAGGATATACCTCCATCGCTCTATAATCTTCAATGTATCAAGATTAAAAATTTATCTTAGTGTAGATTTTTAAAAGGTACAAAATATTCCATATTGAATCCACTAGAAAATGTAAAAGTAGCTTTAGGCTCGATCAAGGATAACTTCCTAAGGTCACTATTGACGCTATTGATCATTGCCGTTGGTATTAGTTGTTTGGTAGGGATGCTTACCGCCATTGATGGTATTTACTATTCTATGAATAATAACTTTAATAGAATGGGAGCTAATTCGTTTACGGTACGAAAAGCAGATGAAACGATAAAGAGTAGTAAGCGTAGAAAAGTAAGTGAGAATATTCTTTTTGACCAAGCGATGGAGTATAAAGATAAGTATCATTATGCAGGGTCGATAGTTTCTATCAACACATACTGTACGGGTAATGCAGAGATAAAGTATCGTGATAATAAAACCAACCCTACCACCAGAGTAGTAGGTATTGACGAAAACTATTTCACTACATCTTCCTATGAAATCAAAGAAGGAAGAAACTTCTCTATCAATGAAATTTCAAGTGGCAATAATAAAGCGATCATAGGTAAGGATATTGTAAAAGATCTATTTGGTGGTAAAGACGAAAAGGCAATCGGTCAAGTAATCTTAGTGGACAATAACAGATACAAAGTAATAGGAACGCTAGATCAAAAAGGGTCTTCCTCAGGAGGATCTAATGATAGAAGAATATTTATACCATTGCTTAATGCTAAAAAGATATATGGTTATCCAACAAAACATTATGAGATTACAACCAGTATAGATAATCCAGCATTGATAGACGAAGCAGTTTCGTCTGCCATAGGAAGAATGAGAGTGGTGCGAAATCTTACTGCATCAGAAGAAAATGATTTTACAATTCGTAAGAGTGATGGTGTACTCAATCAACTTAAGGATATGACATCATCTTTAAGAATAGGAACCATAGTAATAGCAGGATTGACTTTATTAGGAGCTGCTATTGGTCTTATGAATATTATGCTCGTAACAGTTACTGAGCGAACAAGAGAAATTGGTGTTCGTAAAGCATTGGGAGCAACTAGCGAAAATATTTTATTTCAATTTATGATCGAAGCTGTAGTGATATGTATCATTGGAGGTTTGGTCGGAATTGTATTTGGAATATTACTTGGATTAGGAGTGACCAAACTTATTGATGGCATATTTGTAGTGCCATGGGATTGGATGCTTCTTGGTATTATTGTTTGTATAGTAGTAGGATTAGCTAGTGGGTTATATCCAGCCCTAAAGGCATCTAGAATGGACCCTATAGAATCACTTAGGCACGAATAGTAAAAGCACTGTAAGATTTCAATTTAATTGTAGCGCAATTAAAAATAGGCTTGGTGTACCTTAATAATTACAGCCTAAATAATTGATTGCCTACCGCGCAACTCATACATTTTTTCTCGTCACAATATTTACTTTTTAATTGTATTAGCCCTTGTGAGAAATATGCAGATTCTGCCTTGATGCCAAGCTCTTTCCAAAGTTTTGTGATTTTATTTATTTCTGGTTTGGTGGCTTCTAAGTAAGCTATAGATTTATCTTGGTATGATTCATTTCCGATTTGTTTACCAAATAAAAAGAGTAACGGAACTACTACATTGATAACTACGATTTGAATTAAGTTATCACCGATCGGTTTTTCTTTATAGATAGAATCTGTACTAAATCGATAATGGTCTGACCAATACTCAGATGGAGATACCTTCAAGATGTTATTGACGTCTTTTACGTTTTTGGTATCTAAAATTTTCGAAAAAATAGATCGGTGCTGGTGCATGATAGATGCTAGTTGTGCAATCCTGATTGTGGGAAAGTTAGCTGGTCTCATACGTGCAAATTTCCATCCAACAGGTTCTATGTTTTCTAGTTGATACTTGATTGCTAAGTGCTTATATTCTATTCTGAGTTGTTGATAGTATTGGTCGCCATCACTGGACAATAGCATTCCTGCCTGTCCAAACAGTAACGCTTCAATCTGCGTCAAATTATTGCCGATCTTCCATATTATATTGATGTCGAACGATCTTGCTAATTGCTCAAATGGTTCAGCATTGATCTTGAGGCCCATGTATTTTGCAAGAGCAATAAAGAAGACTTGATTCCAATCATTCTCTGTATATTTAAGTAGATTGGTTAGATAAACCGTTTTAGCTTCGAGGCGCTCTATGAGTACATTATGTAACCATAGATTCATTCTACTGAGATCTACATTAGAGATAAATTTTTCGCAAGGAATGCGCAGCTCATTTTGCATTAACTCAGCATACCTTTTTATCAAATCTTGATTGACATATTGTGAAATAACCAAAGTGGCAATTGGTTTGCCATTTTGATCTAGTATCTCTTTGTCGTGTTCCCACACTACATGTAACACCACATTGTCATAGGCAGGATCACCGGTATGTTTGTGTCTGTCCCAATCACTAGAGCTGATATGCATTTCTACATTTCCAGCCCAAGTGGTGTCCCCAATTTTTATTTTTCCATTTGAAAAATCAGGCCCACTATGATGATTGTGTGAGCCCCAGTTTATGATTTTTACTTCTTGTCCTGTAGTGGTAGTGAGGTTGTCATATACAAACCGTTTAGTTTTCCATAGGTAATGTATAAGGTCTTCATTGAGTGCATTCTGTAACATGACCTATTTTCTTTCGTATGTTTTAAAATTAAAATTATGGTCGTCTCGTTCTCCCTTCTGTCTGGGGTCTTCAGACATTAAATTCCAATTTTCGTAATCGATTTCCGGAAAGCGGACATCACCTTCTGGCTCGGCATCCACTTCTGTGATGTAGAGTTTGTCAACGATATCCATTGTTTGTTCGTATATCATGCCTCCACCTGTAATGAATACTTCGGTTTCACCTCTCTCTTGAGCAATCTCTAATGCTTCTGGAATTGAGTGAACAACAATACAGTTGCTCGCAATAAAATAAGGATCTCTAGTAACAATAATATTGGTCCTGTTGGGTAACGGCTTACCTATAGAAAGAAAACTTTTGCGTCCCATAATAATATGGTGCCCAGTGGTCTGTTTCTTAAAATACTTAAGGTCTGTCGATAGCCTCCATGGGATATCATTGTTGTTTCCGATTACTCTATTCTTTGCTACTGCTACTATTGATGATATGATCATGAGGTAAAGATAGTTAAATGCAATAATTTACTCTTCTTCTAATAATTCAAAATCGATTAATCTGTTTGCAATGTCAGTACCTAATACTTTCACTTTTACACGATCTCCCATTTTGATTTCGTCTCCACTTCTATTTCCAATCGCCTTTAGTCGGCTATCTGCTACTGTATAATTTTCTGGTAAAGTACTGAACTTGATTAATCCTTCAGCCTTACTATCAACTAACTCTACAAATATTCCTTTCTCGATCATACCTGATATACGGCCTTCAAATGTATTACCAATCTGATCAGCCATGTATTCTACTTGCTTATACTTAATAGATTCTCTTTCTGCTTGTGTAGCATTACGCTCTTGAGAAGAGATATGTTTACATTTTTGCTCTAGAGCTTCTTTGTCTACACGCTTAGTATTTCCCTCTAAATTTTTAAATAATATACGATGGGTTAATACATCTGAATATCTACGTATAGGTGAAGTAAAGTGAGAATAGAATTCAAACCCTAAACCGTAATGTCCAATATTTTCAGAGGAGTACGCTGCTTTGGACATTGTTCGTATGGCTAATGGTTCAAGCATTTTAAGTTGCTCGTTTACTTTAGCTGCTTCAGCCAATGCATTGAATGATTCCGCTATTTGCTTTGGAGTATCGATGTGCATTTTATATCCAAGTGCTTTTGCGAAAAGAGCAAAATCTACAAGTTTGTCTGGATTAGGTTCATCATGAATTCTATAGACGAATGGAATTTCTATTTTATCTTTTTTGGAGATGTATTTTGCCACAGACCTATTTGCCAAAAGCATAAAGTCTTCTACGAGCATGTGCGCATCTTTACGTTCTTTTACGTAAGTATCGATAGGCTTGCCGTCTTCATCCAATATGAAACGAACCTCTTCAGATTCGAATGATATTGATCCATCTTTGTATCTAGCTTCACGTAGTTTATGATGGATTTTATTTAGAATATTAAGTTCTTCCTGGAAGTCGCCTTCTTTGGTATCTAATCTCTCTTGTGCTTCTTCATAAGTGAATCTTCTGTCCGAATGAATCACAGTACGCCCAAACCATTCAGATTTTACCTTACCATTTTTCTTCATTTCAAACACAGCAGAGAAGGTATACTTATCTTCATGTGGGTTTAGCGAACAAAGATCATTTGATAATTCTTCTGGTAGCATTGGTAATACTCTATCCACCAAGTATACCGATGTAGATCTTTTGAGAGCTTCTTTATCTAGCGCAGAATCCTCTTCCAAATAATGTGCTACATCAGCGATATGTACACCGATTTCGTAGTTTCCATTTTCAAGCACTTTGAAGGATAGCGCATCGTCAAAATCTTTTGCAGTTTCTGGATCTATAGTAAAGGTCGTCGTATCACGCATATCTCTTCTGCGCGCTATTTCGCTATCGGTTATTTCTCTAGATATTGCTGCAGCTTCATCCATTACCTCTTGTGGAAAATGAAGTTCAAAGCCATTATCTAACAGAATTGACTGCATAGCCATATCATTGTCAGATTGATTTTCTAATACTTCAAGTATTCTACCGTAGAACGGTTTATGTTGATTTTTGCCCCACTTAGTTATTTCTAGTAATACATGATCACCATCTTCTGCACCATTGAGGTTTTTATCCTTGATTTGGATCTCATTGATTTCTTCTGTCGAGACAGGATATACGATCCATACATTACCACTATTCTTTATTGTACCAAGTACCTGTGATAGTGCTCTTGTGATGATTTCAGTTATTTTTCCTTCAGGCTTTCTTTTACCTGGAATCATTGACATCTCTACACGTACGATGTCATTATTCATCGCTCCTTTTAGATTCTTAGGATGTACAAATATATCTTCTTCATAATCATCAGAAACGATATATCCTGCACCTGTTCTAGTCATGTCCACTTTACCAGTAAAGCTTTTTTTAGGATGCACTTTATGTGAGCGATCCATTGAATTGTTATTGTTCCACGTGAACTTGTTGTCCGATCCAGCCATGATCCATTTGTCTTGGCACATGTACTCCAGTGCATTTTGTACGGAGTCTTTACTGTTCTTAAGATCTAGTTTGGATATAATGCTTCGTGCATTGTAATACTTTCGCTTATTGTCTGCGAAAAATTTAGATAATTCTATTATAAGGTGTTTTCTAGAAAGAGATGATTTTTGTACTCTTCTTCTTGAGCCTTGTCTTTTGTGTTTCATTGTTATTGTATTTAGTGCCTTTCGGCTGCATTCTATTTTTGGGTTTTATTTTGACCCATTGCAGTTTTAGCCTGCCTTTAATGTACTTGGAAGTAATATTTTCTTCCGTATAATGCTTTTTTTAAAACGATTCCTCTCAGAGAGGTCTCGTTTGTATTGTGTAGTTTCTAAAAATAGTCTAGAAAGGTTTCTTTTGTTCGAAATCCAACGCAGGATAAATCTAACTTATTAATCACCAAAACTGAAGAGTATATCTCCAGTGGTTTGTATTTCCATGGTGAAAGCTTGACTCTGATCTGCACTGTATTCTCCTTCTGCAGATCCTGCACCTGCGATGATATGTATAATCATATCTGGATCGATACTAGCAACAGACTTTTTGATGATTTCATTTTCTGTGACCGTACTTCCTATAACCTTTCGGCTAATCATGGTTGGCGTCTCAGCTCTCGCATCTATAGTTACTAATATAAATTCATATTTGAGTAGACCTCCTTTCCAATATACAAAGGCATGATAATCCTCATTACTATCAACTAGGACACATGGTACTACTTCTGTATATTCATCTAGTTCACCTTCCCATTCGGCGATGACTGTTTGTATTATGGAATTAGGAATAGGTGGATTCTCGTTAGAAAATACATTGAGTGTTTCATCGGTAAATACTACAGGTAGTTCTACTTCTGGAAAAAATTGTAGTAACTCACTTATGGTTACTGGCTTCGTTTTGTCTTGCATATATGTATTCAAATAATTACACCGTATAAAATGATGCTACAAAGTTGGTGATAATCCATACAATATCTGTTATCAGACCATTACGTATTCAAAAACTATGTGTAATGTCAATTAATAGTATCTGAGTGGTTACCTTTGAGGAGAAATCATTTTCCAGATAGAAAACGCCAAAGAACCTTGTATAGATACATACTTAAACCCATTTTATTCAGATTCGTTCCTGAGAAGGCACATAATATTACTGTCCGTCTATTTAAAGCGTTACTTTCTATACCTGGCGGAGGCTGGCTGACGAAAAAAATGTTTGGCTATGAAAGTAAAAACTCTAGTGTAACTATAGATGGACTCACTTTTCCTAATGCTGTAGGTTTGGCCGCTGGCTTTGATAAGGATGGTAAATACTACCATGATATGAGTAAGTTGGGTTTTGGATTTGTAGAAATAGGCACAGTCACACCTCTTCCTCAAGTAGGGAATCCACAACCTAGATTGTTTAGAGTCCCAGCGGATAAGGGGATTATCAATCGAATGGGTTTTAATAATGATGGCGTGGATGCTATGGTAGAGCGTATTCGCAAATACGGTAAGCCAGATCATTGTATACTAGGAGGCAATATTGGTAAAAATAAAGTTACGCCAAACGATAAAGCCGTAGAGGACTATATTATCTGTTTTGAAAAGCTATACGACCTAGTAGATTATTTTGTGGTAAATGTAAGCTCACCAAACACTCCTGGTTTGAGAGAGCTACAGGATAAAAAGCCATTGTCTATTATATTGAATGCATTGACAAAACGCAATAAGAACAAGAAGCCTTTATTTCTAAAGATAGCTCCAGATCTTACAGAAGGGCAACTTGATGATATCATAGATCTAGTAGAAGAGACAGGAATCACAGGATTAATAGCTACTAATACTACGATAGACAGGCAGGGACTATCTACTCCTGCTAAAGATATTGACTCTATAGGAAACGGTGGACTAAGTGGAGCGCCTTTGACTAATAGAGCTACAGAGGTAATTAGATACCTTCACGAAAAGAGCCATGGTGCATTCCCTATCATAGGTGTGGGAGGTATTTGTAGTGGCCAAGATGCCGTAGATAAGATTAAAGCTGGTGCTTCTTTAGTACAGATATACTCTGGACTGATATATGCTGGTCCAGATCTAGTAAAGGAAGCCAAAAAAGCGATTGCTCAGATGTAAGTGATAGTAATCAATCAGAATTAATTAATATTAAGACATAACGTATTCATAACTGTCTTGAAATCAGTAGATTTTACAATAAAAGGATGTTTTTTACCCTTCTAATCCTAAAGTCAGGTTAAAAAGGCAGCGAAACCAATGTAATTACGTAATACTATAGTTAATATTGCACCCAATTTTCGATGAGATATATGCATAAGATAAGATACTATTATTCCCTTGTTTTGACTGTAGTACTGGTGGCTTTGGCCAATATAGTACAAGCTCAACAAGATACTAGCGCAGCAGTGAAAGATACGGTTCCTGTAATCGACTATTCACAGCAGGATCTCCCTTTGATGGATAAAGCACAGGATGGAACCTACGAGATCGGCGGTATTAATATCATTGGTGCTGTGAACAGAGATCGTAATGCGATCAAATCACTTGCAGGGATTCGTGAAGGCGATAAGATCCAGATTCCAGGTACATTGATACCAAAAGCGATCAAGTCTCTATGGAAACTTAGATTATTTGAAGATGTTCAGATTATTGCAGAAAGATTTGAGGGTGATGTAGTATTTCTCCAAATGGTTCTTAAAGAGAGACCTGTACTATCTAGGTACTCTTACTCCGGAGTGAAAAAATCTCACCATGATGACCTTAATGATATCGTAAACGGTGTAATGAGCAAAGGTGGTATCGTTACAGAAGATCAGAAAAGACTAGTAACAGATAAGATAAAGGAGCATTATATGGAGAAAGGTAAACTCGATACTGAAGTAAAAGTAAAAGAGGTTACCGATAACGCTAAGAAGAACACGGTTCGTCTTGAATTTGATATTGACACTAAGGAACGTGTAAAAGTAGAAGACATCGTAATCAACGGTAACGAAAGCATCAGTGATCGTAAGTTGAGAAAGAAGATGCATAACACTAAGCGTAAAGGGACTTGGTTTCGTAAGACAAAATTCATAAAATCAGGATACGAACAAGATAAGAAGGATATAATTACGCATTACAACAAAGAAGGGTATCGTGATGCCAAAATAGTAAGAGACACTGTATATCGCGAAGAGGATGGTGATATCATGGTGGAGTTAGACATCAATGAAGGAAACAGATACTTTTTTAGAAAAATCACATGGAAAGGTAACTCACTATATAGCAATAATCAGCTTACTAGAGTATTGGGTATAGAGCGAGGAGACGTTTACAATCCAGAATTATTAGAAAATAGACTAAGGTTCAGTCAGGATGGTCGTGATATCTCTTCACTATTTCTTGATGATGGTTATTTAGGGTTTGATGTTAGACCAGTAGAGGTAGCGATTGAAAATGACTCTATTGATTTAGAGATGCGTATATTCGAAGGACCACAGTTTACTATCGATAAAGTAACTATCGCGGGTAATGATCGTACTAATGAGCATGTTATCAGAAGAGAGCTAAGGACTAAGCCAGGACAGAAGTTTAGTAGAACTGATATAATCAGATCTCAAAGACAAATCATAGGACTAGGTTATTTCAATCCAGAAAGTTTAGATATACAGACACCTGTAAATCAAGCAAGAGGAACTGTAGATATTGCTTATACGGTAGAAGAGAGACCTGCGGATCAGTTAGAGCTATCTGCTGGATACGGTGGATTCAACGGACTAATTGGAACACTAGGGGTTACATTCAATAATTTCTCTTTAGCAAATATTCGTAATCGTAGTTCGTGGAGTCCACTACCTCAGGGTGATGGACAGAAGCTGTCTTTAAGAGCACAGTCTAATAGTAGATTCTTTAGATCATATAATTTCTCACTTACAGAGCCTTGGTTGGGTGGCAAAAAGCCAAACAGTTTTACTGTAGGTATGGTACACTCTGCATTTGATTATAGTACTCTAGGTAGTGGATCTCTTAAGATTACAAGAGGGTTTGTTGGACTAGGAACACAGCTTAAGTGGCCTGATGATTTCTTTGTATCTAATACAACGCTTAATTTAGAGAGAATTACATTAGAAGATTATGACAGAGGAGGATTCTTTGTTCAAGAAAATGGAGTAAACATTGCGATTAAGGAAGGAAACTTCAACAACTTTAGTTTAAAACAAACATTTACTAGAAGTTCTGTTAGTGACCCTCTTTATCCAAGACGTGGATCTAGAGTTTCTTTGTCTGTACAGTTGACGCCTCCATATTCATTGTTTAGAGGTGATGACTATTACCAGCTTAATGACGCGGAAAAAGCACAAGTAGCCAAAGACCTTCAACAAGGAAATGGAGGAGCAATACCAGTGACAAGTGCACAGTTATTGGCTGAAATACAAAGTATCGAGAATGCTAAAAAATTCGAATGGTTAGAATATCACAAATGGAGATTTGACTCCGAATGGTATTTTAATGTTTACGGTAAATTCGTAATTGCAGCGAAAGCTAAATTTGGAGTGTTAGGAACATATGATGATGATATCGGCTATTCACCGTTCGAAAGATTCGAATTGGGTGGTGATGGATTAAGTAACCAAAGTTCTGGTATAACAGGAAAGGATATTATTGCATTAAGAGGTTATGAGACTTCAGATCTTACTCAGAATCTTCAAGGTGGTGCTACAGTCTATGATAAATTTACGATGGAACTTAGATATCCTTTATCTCTTAATCCTAACTCATCTATCTATCTATTATCTTTCCTTCAAGGTGGTAATAGTTGGGGAACATTCGATGATTTCAATCCTTTTGACATGAGAAGATCTGCTGGATTTGGAGCTAGAATTTTCTTACCTATGTTTGGTCTATTAGGGTTTGATTATGGATGGGGTTTCGACAAAGAACTAGGAACTGACGCTACTGCTGGACAGTATGGTAAATTTAGTATCATCTTAGGATTTGAACCTGAGTAAGGCTTATGCCTGTTAAACCTATATTAATTAGAGGTTTAAAAGAAAGTAAATAACATTATTGAGGGTTACTACTCATATGGATAATAATAAACAACTTAACATGAAATCAATATTAAATTACACAATTATAGCTCTATTATCAGTAGCTAGTATTACATCAGTATCTGCTCAAAAGTTTGCTCATATCAATTCTCAACTGCTTATGGTAGAGATGCCAGAGATGAAGAGTGCTGATACTCAAATTCAAAATTACCAAGAAAGCCTAATGAAGAAAGGACAGGATATGGTCCAAGCTTTTGAAGCGAAGTATTTGGCATATGCAGAGGAGGCGAATAAAGGAGAACTTAATAAAATCCAAATGCAACAGAAAGAAGGAGAGCTTGGTAAAGAACAACAAGCAATTCAAGCTTATGAGCAAGAAGTACAAACGCTACTTGGGCAGAAAAGACAATCTTTATATAAGCCTCTTATAGAGAAAGCAAAAGTAGCAATCGAGCAAGTAGGTAAAGAAGGAGGCTATACAATGATATTTGAATCAGGAAGCGGTGTACTAGTACATGCTGCGGAGAGTGATGATATTATGGCATTAGTGAAAGCGAAACTAGGTATGTAAACACATATAGATAATAATATAAAAAAAGAGGCAACCAGGATATGGTTGCCTCTTTTTGTTTTTAAGCTTCTGATATTAGTTATAGTGCATCTCAGTCTAATGCTCACACCTATAGTTTATAAAGCCTTGTAATATTCAAGGGCTAACTTGATCTCGTTTTCTTGGATTTCTTGATCAATGATTGCGCTTCCAATATCAGTGATAAGAGTAGATCTTATATTACCGCCCTTATTTTTTTTATCATGTCGAGTATGAGAGATGATACCATCAAATTCTTCAACTGCTTCTGGATGTCTGTCATACAATTTCAGAATAAACTGTGTTACTTCATTTAAAGACTCCTCAGAGAAAAGTCTTTTTTGAAAAGAAATGTGACATTCACAAATAATTCCGATAGCTATAGCTTCACCATGAAGTAAAGGAAATTCATTTTTAAGATTTTCGCTTTCAATAGCATGACCCACAGTATGTCCAAAATTTAATTTCTTTCGGATCGATTGCTCTAAAGGGTCTTCTTCGGTTATTTTATACTTTACTAGTACTGACTTGTATATATCTTCTTTCCAGTCACTTTGTGTCAATGGATTAATACTCTTTATTTCATTCCATAGACTTACGTTCGATATAAGAGCATGTTTGATCATCTCGGCAAAGCCACTAAATAATTCTCTATTGGGTAAGCTTTTTATAAACTCAGGAAATATATATACGGCACTTGGATTTAGTATAAGACCTATCATGTTTTTATATCCATCTAGATCTACACCTAACTTTCCACCCACAGCAGAGTCTACTTGAGAAAGTAAAGTGGTTGGTACATGTATAAAAGTCATACCACGCATGAAAGTCGCAGCACAGAAGCCACCCATATCTCCTACTACACCACCGCCCAATGTGATGACCACACTGTGTCTATCAGCGCCTAAAAGCATCATCTCTTTCCAAATTTTCGTACAAGTATCGATAGTCTTATACTTCTCTCCTGATTTTATTATGATAACACTTAATGGTGCATCAATTTTCTGCTCTAGTATAGGCAAGCAATGACTTTCTGTATTATCATCTACTATACATATCACTTTTGAGTACTTCCCTTCATTGATAGATGAAGATAGCTGATCCCAACTATCGAAGTATATTGTATATTCTTTGCATTCTATATGTGTCGAAGTGTTATCTGACATAAGGTTATTGTTTTATAGTCATATTATAAAAATAATTAATATATTTTATAACGTGCGCAAAAATACAGTATTACTTAATGATTTTCAAGATGTTACTTATTGCTATTATTGTTATTGGTGTATGCATATATCTAAATAGTAGTTATGTTTATAGTCGAAAATGAGATGGTAAATGGCCTTAACTAGCAAGAGAATAGAATACTTAGATTCCATAAGGGGAATTGCAGCTATGATGGTAGTTGTATATCACTTTATTGGTTGGAGGTGGCCAGATTATACTACATATCATGTGGCCAGTATGATTTTTAATGGTGCAGATGCCGTTTCATTCTTCTTTGTTTTAAGTGGTTTTGTATTATCGTATAAGTATTTGCACTCTCAAGAGGGTATGAATACACCTAACTATATCTACAAGCGGATACTCCGACTCTATCCAGCCTACATAGCTACAGTTATTATCAATTATCTCTACTGGAATAGAGTGGTATTACTAGATGGACAATTTGCCACAGTACTTCAGGACATGTTTGTCAATAACAATCAGCAGTTATGGCAAGAACTAACAATGATTAAGCTCAATCACAAATTCTATATACCTGGATGGACATTGGCAGTAGAAATGGTTTTTTCTTTATTAATGCCCCTGTTCGTGTTTTTGGCAAGGAAGGAGATTAAGATTATTTGGTTTTTGATTCCATTCACATTAGTAATTGGAGGACATCACATTTCAATGTTTACTATGCATTTCGCAATGGGTATTCTTCTGGCCTACTATTATCCAACTATTGTAAGTTTTGATTTCAAATCAAGTAAACTTTACTCATGGAGATACCTATTAGCCATTTTCATCTTTGCATTATTTTCTATTCGACACATTAGAAGAATTGTGCCATTTGGAGATGAGTATGATCGAATTGCTAAAATGATACATTTAGATATGTTTCATTATACAGGCATAGGAAGTGCATTAATACTAATATGGGTTATCAATACGCCTAAGATTCAGGCCTTTCTTACAAGGCAAATTTTTCTATTCATAGGCAAAATATCTTATAGTGTATATCTGTGTCACTGGTTGGCAGTTGTGTTTGCTATGAACT
This sequence comes from uncultured Saprospiraceae bacterium, assembly GCA_937995755.1. Classification (GTDB taxonomy): domain Bacteria; phylum Bacteroidota; class Bacteroidia; order Chitinophagales; family Saprospiraceae; genus UBA1994. The sequence continues at coordinate 40,738 of CALKJD010000002.1, forward strand.
ATTGGGATACATTGATATCTTATTTTGATAACTACTATGTAGGCTTTACAACTATACTTCTAGGAGTCATTGCAGTGACTCTATTTACAGCCACCTTGATGTATCATATCATAGAAGAGCCTTTCATAAAGATTTCGCGGAAGTACAAGTTATTTTATAAGAAGTAATTATTTGCATATCTAATCGAGAATCAAAATTCTCTTAATGAAGTGCTTAAGCTAGATGGAGTGACATCTGATATATTATTATCTTTGTCGACATTCATATATAAGTGATATAATGGCAGAAAAGAGCAGTGAATACCAAATTCTTAAGACAGAGCAGAAAGCTCTTGAGATCAATCTTAACAATAACATTTATGGAACGTTTGCAGAAATAGGTGCAGGACAAGAAGTTGCGCGTAACTTTTTCCAAGTGGGCGCAGCGGCAGGAACTATAGCCAAGACCATGTCTGCGTATGATAAGAACTATAGCGATGCGATATACGGTACGGAAGAATCCGGAAGGTATGTGTGCGAGTCTCGTCTATATAAAATGTTAGATCACGAATACGAGTTGATGGAAGAGCGTCTATCCGTGTCTCATAAGGATGCTACTTTTTTTGCATTTGCGGATACCGTGGCGGCCATTAACTATTCTCGGACTATCAAAGGTAATGGATGGTTAGGAATAAGATTTCAGACCACTCCTGGCGGCGAACCTAATGATCTAGTAATACATACTCGTATGCTGGATAATAATAACCCACAGCAGCAAGAGGCAGTAGGGATATTGGGTGTTAATCTTATCTACGCTTGCTTTCATTATGCTAATGATCCTGAATCATTTATACGTAGTCTAAATGATGGTATCAAAGGTAGGGTGATGGTTGATCTAGTACGATTGACAGGGCCATCTTTTAAGCATGTTGATAATAGAGTACTAGGACTGTATCTTGTAAAGCACGGTCTCACAGAGGTTACCATATTTGATGAAAATTCTCAAAGTGTACATGCCTCAGAGTTTTTATATAAAAAATCCTTGATGGTAGTTAGAGGAAATTTCAAACCACCAACATTAGTAACAGCGGATGTATTTATGAGTGGCTTTAACCAGTTTATCGCAGAAGAAACGGTAGATCCTGAGAAAGCATTTATGATCACCGAGCTGACGATGGATTACCTTTTTCGCGAAAGCGGTCGTATAGATGTTGAAGATTTTGTGAATAGAGCAGATTTGCTTTGTGCTTTAGGGCATAAAGTGATTATCTCTAACTGTAATGATCATCAGGCCTTGATCAACTACATGGGGTATTATAGAGTTCTAAATTTAGGTCTTGTTATTGGTGTAAAAGAGCTGCAACAAATTATAACCGAGAAGTACGAACAGAATCAAGACGGAAGACTTTTAGTAGCAATGGGTGAGTTGTTTACACGCCATATTAAAGTGTATGCGTATCCTAAACTAGATGATGATGGATCACTTATTACTGCGGCAAATATGTCTGTTCCAGAAGGAATAAAATTTCTTTATAAGCATCTATTAGATAGTGCTCAGATTAAGGACATTAAAATATTTAATAAAGAGCAAATGTCTATTTTGCCTTGGGAAGTAAGAGAGTCTATAGCTGCAGGAAAGACGGACTGGGAAGATAAAGTGCCTAAGAAGGTTAAGAAAGTGATTAAGAAGAAGGGTTTGTTCGGATATAAAAAGCCTAACAAATAATGAAATTCTATTTTTACATTCTTCTTTGTGCCTTTCTATTTATTCAGTGTAAATCAGAAGAACCGATTCCTGTGAAACCTAAAGTTCCTGTGGATATGAAAGCCAATAAACCTACTTTACCTGCAGCAGACCTAGATTATATTATGGGCAAGTTTGACCCTTCCAATCATAAGGACTTTGTATTGATACCGAGAAAGTATGCAGACAGAGAAGGTTTATATCTTAGAAAAAGAGCCTTGAGCTCCTTTATTAAAATGAGAGATGCAGCAGCGGAGAGAGGTATCGTTATGGAGATTAAATCAGCTACTCGCAACTTTGATTACCAAAAGGGAATATGGGAACGAAAGTATACTGGAGCGACAAAACTGTCAGATGGTACTAATGTAGCCACTGATATTAAAGAGACTAAAGATAAATGTCTTAAAATACTTGAGTATAGTTCCATGCCTAGTACATCACGACACCACTGGGGTACAGATATAGATATTAATTCATTTAATAATTCATATTTCGAATCAGGAGAGGGGAAGATATTATATACTTGGATGCTTACCCATGCTGCAGATTATGGTTGGTGTCAACCGTATACGCCTCATGGTCCTGAACGTCCTCATGGATACTTTGAAGAAAAATGGCATTGGAGTTATATGCCATTATCACATACCCTTACTCAACAGGCCGAGGCAGAGTTTAAAGATGAAATGATAAGTGGCTTCATGGGAAGTGAGGCTGCTACTGAGATAGGAGTGGTTAGTAAGTATGTCCTTGGTATCAACAAGCAGTGTCGCTAGTTAATCGCGACTATTAAAAGGTGGACGGTTTTAAGTAATCTTGATTCAAGGTAAATAAGAATCACAAGAGTTCAGTAGAATTAGAGTGTATTGATTCTTTCTAAAAATGTTGTGAATTCGATTTACCTATATAGTGTACTTTCTTTGAGGTAATCATTCACACTATCCGGAACATAATACTTCACTGATTTACCTTCTTTCACCATGGTGCGAATCATAGTTGCAGAAAGCTGGAGAAGAGGTGCATCTAGTATGTGTACATGATCATGCTGTTGTAGTGGTCCTAGATCATACGTTGGTCTTTGGTATACGTAGATATGATGATTGTCAATAATCTGCTCGTAGTTTTTCCATTTATGAAAACTTGCCAGATTATCTCCACCCATGACCAAGTGAAAGTCGTAGTTAGGATGTTTCTCTTTTAAGTACGTGAGTGTATCTATTGTATATGAAGGCTTAGGTAAATCAAATTCGATATTACTTGCCCTTAGCTTTTCATGATCCCCTATAGCTAACCTAACAAGATGTAATCGATCATGATCTTTAGCCAATGAGGCCTTAGCCTTATGTGGGTTGTGCGGAGATACCACCATCCACAACTGGTCTACATCAGTATTTTGTACGATGTAACTAGCGATGATCATATGACCAACGTGTACGGGGTTAAAAGACCCAAAGAATAAAGCGACTTTCATAGCTATAGTTCAAGATGTAACCTAAGAAATAATCTTTGGTTACTCATCAAAAAGAGATTAATGACTCATCATTACAGGCATGACTAGCATGAGTAATGTCTCATTATCGTTTTGCTCTGAAGGCAATAAAATACCAGCCCTATTAGGCGTAGATAGTTCTATTTTGATTTCGTCTGATTCAAGTACACCTAGCATCTCTATGAGTAGTTTAGCGTTAAACCCGATAGTCATTGGCTCACCAGTATAGGTACAAGACATTTGCTCTGTGGCTTCATTGGAGAAGTCAAGATCTTGAGCAGATATAGTCATACTATTTTCAGTAATGTTCAGTATCACTTGATTAGTGGTCTTGTTAGAGTATATCGCGATACGCTTTAGTGAGCTTTGGAAGTCTCTACGCCCAAGAGTCAATAAATTTGGATTCTCAACAGGTATAACTGCATTATAGTCTGGATACTTTGCATCTATAAGTCTACAGATTACTTTAGATCCACCAACATTAAAGAATACGTTTTTAGGGTTGAAGCTAATTTTAACTAATCCCTCTTCGTTGGCAATGGCACTACGTAGTAATCCAAGACTCTTCTTAGGTATGATAAAAGAAGAAGCTACATCTATATTTACATCACCAAAAGTGTATTTGACAAGTTTGTGTGCATCAGTAGCTACAAATATTATTTTATTATAATCCACTTGCATAAGTACACCAGTCATCGCTAATCTTAGCTCGTCTGTACTCGTCGCAAACATGGTCTTAGTAATCGCATTAGATAACCTCTCAGATGCAATCTCAACAGACTCTACATCTTGTTCAGTAGGTAACTCTGGAAAGTCTTCAGCTGCATCACCAGCTAGCTTGTATTCGCCATAAGATGACTTGAGTGTGATACCTCTGTTCTCTGTGTCTACTGTAAATACGATTGGTTGCTCTGGTAATGCCTTGAGCGTTTCTAAAAGTATCTTGGCAGGTACAGCTATTTTACCATCTTGTTTACCTGAGACATCTATATTGTTGATAATTGATGTTTCTAAGTCAGATGATGCTATAGTCAACGTATTTCCTGATAGATCAAACAAGAAATCCTCTAGTACAGGTAGTACAGGGTTAGAACCAATAGCTCCGTTAGATACTTGTAATTTCTTGAGTAAGTCTGATGATGATACTTCGAATTTCATGAGCTGCTTCGTATTGTGAGTTTAAGCTTACAAAAATAAGCTAATCACAGTGAAAGACAAGTATATAAACAGGATGATATTAACTAGTTACTAACTAAGGCCTGTGGATAGGTAATAAATATTGGAATAAGTAGTGAAATAAGGTCAAAACTAATGGTAGAATGGCTACCCTACCGCATTATCAAAAATATTTAGTTGAAATATTGGTAGTGGTCTTGTTAAAAAACAAAAAGCCGCTCAAGTATAACTTAAGCGACTTTATGTGGTGCCTCCCAGATTTGAACTGGGGACACACGGATTTTCAGTCCGTTGCTCTACCAACTGAGCTAAGGCACCTTGTTGGCTTTTTGTAAAGCGAGTGCAAATTTATCTTCTTTTTTGATTTTGTCAAACAAACTAGGAAGATTTTGTTCTTCTTCTATCGTATTTAATTTATCAGTTGTATAACTTGCTGTTAATCAGTGGTGTAAATTACTGTATCGAAAGTAATAATGCTAGAGCTTCTTCGGTATTACCAGCAGCAATCAGCTCTTTTGCACGCTGATGGGCAGTATATTCGTCCATTCCTTCTATTGTCGGAGCAGCTTCTGGGAATTCTTTGAGTCCAGCCATAGTAGCTATATCGTTAGCGGTGAGTACATCACTTTTGCGGATTGATTCTGGCAAATCGTTATAACCTATAGGAATATCTACTACCGACTGATAGATAGAACTGATGGCATCTCCACTAGCTCTTACATAATACGTACGTCCCATACGACCCATGAGGTCAATTTTATGTGGGTCGATTCTGTTTCCATCTAGCACATCTTCGTCGATGTGGATCATTAGTATCTCACAGATAATCAAATGACCTGCTCCTCCTTGATCTCCTAGAGTTATGATTTCCTTTACTCTACACTCCATATTTACTGGAGATTCTGCAACTCTTGGGGCTTTTACTAACTCCGAAGGTTCTGAGGTAAGGCCAGACTTTTCAAATTCGCTTACTTCTGAAGGGTAAGCAACTGAACTGAGGGCCATCTGGCGAACGATATCATAAGACACCATATTGATCACCAACTCCTTTTGTATTTCTGCGTTATGCAAAGTGTCTTTAGTAGTATTATCCGCTACTTTTCTGTTAGAAGAAAATACAGCAATCGGTGGATTACTACTAAAGGCATTGAAGAAGCTATATGGTGCAAGGTTCTCTACACCATCCTCATTGATACTACTGACGAACGCTATTGGCCTTGGAGCTATAGATCCCAGTATGTACTGATGTAGATCTTTCGTGGCTGTCTCTTTAGGATCTATTCTTCTTTTCATATGGTAGTAATGTCTTATGTAATTATTTTAAGCTTCTGTCGGAATCTGTATTTAGTCGGACCAAGTTATGCGTTAAGGTAATCTATACGCAACTTACTTTAGTATACTAGAGTTACCTTTGAGTCCATACTCTTTACAAAGTTAATAGATATCGTAAACAATGAACAAAATATTGAATATACTCCTTGTCCTCTTAGTAATTGGTTATGCAGTATACTATTTCTATAAGCAGCCTAAATATATCAATGGAGAGATCGCTCCACCTTTTACGGCTCAGATGATAGATGGTTCTGAGTTTTCATTGTCAGATTTGAAAGGGAAGTATGTTTTATTAGATTTTTGGGGAAGTTGGTGCGGACCTTGTCGTCAAGAGAACCCCAACATTGTAAAACTGTTTGATAAGTTTAATGGAAAAACATTTACAGATGCATCTGGATTTGAAGTCGTAAGTGTAGCGATAGAGAAAGATGAAAATCGAATGAAGAGCGCTATCTTGAATGACAATCTTAAATGGAAATATCATATTCCTCAGCTAGATAGATTCAATAGTCCAATAGTTATACAATATGGTGTAAAGGAAATTCCCACTAAATATTTAATCAACCCTGATGGATATATTATGGGAGTAAACCAGAGTCCAACTGAGATAGAGAGACTGTTGAGTGAAAGAGTGAAGTAGGTGTTTTGAAAATAAGAGGTTGTAAAGTTTATGTGTTTTATGACATCCCCTTTTTACAGAATGTTTAATATTGTGAGGCTCTTATTTGTAAACGTATAAAATAAATTTTTACGGAGTTACACATTGTCCATAGGTATATTTTCCAATGCCCAATCGATGCCTAAACGATAGCCGTCCAAACCTTGCCCATGTATAAAATGTACACTAGGCTCGGTCACATAGCTATGCTTTCTATAATCTTCTCTTTCTTGGATATTAGAGATGTGGACTTCTATGACAGGAGTAGTTATTCCCTTGACGCAATCACCCAAAACTATTGAAGTGTGAGTGAGTCCACCGGCATTCAATATAATGGCGCCGTAATCAAATCCTATCTCTTGGAGTTCATCTAAGATTGCGCCTTCGTGATTGGATTGAAAGTAATGTATGTCGTGATTTGGATATTGTAATCTAAGCTGAGGTATGTATTCATCAAAACTGATACTACCATAAATCTCAGGTTCGCGTACACCTACAAGATTGAGATTAGGTCCATTGATGATCGCTATTTTCATAGAGTAAAAAATTAAATGTAGTTGGTATTGGTTTGGATTATTTATTGAAGTGGGAATGTGTTTCTCTGCGAAAGCACATTCCCATCTCGACTACGAATGTTTGCTATGAAAACCACGCAAGTTTTCGACCACTAGACTAGTTTGCGACCTCAGTCATAAACTTGATACGAACCAACTGTACCTCTTCCATAGTGATGTCATCTTCCTGTAATTCTCTTACAGCAGTCTCTACACTATCGTCTTCGGCATCGTCGTTGAAGTAATCAAAAATTTCTTCTACTACTTCTTCATCCATATTGTCATCTAGATAGTAATCTATGTTGAGCTTGGTACCAGCATCTACAATCATATTGAGTTCATTCAATAGATCTTCCATACTCATGCCTACCTGCTCAGCTATATAATCTAGAGGTATTTTACGGTCGATACTTTGTATTATTGCAACCTTGTCTCTTGACTTATTAGCGACTTGCTTTACAGCATGTTCCATCGCTCTGTCGATATCATTTTCTTCTACGTACTCTTTGATCAAGGCTACGAATGGCTTACCATATTTCTGTGCTTTACCTACACTCACACCCTGTATTTCATTCATGTCAGGTAATGAGATGGGATAGTAGCTAGCCATATCTTGAAGTGATGGCTCAGAGAAAACTACCCAAGGTTTTACGCCATGACGCTTAGCTTCAGATCTCCGCAGATCTTTGAGCATTTCCATCAATGTTTCATCCAAAGCACTTCCTTGTGCAGAAGCATTTGTAATAATGTCTGAGGCTTTTACTGCACTGAAATCTCTATTGATTGGTATTTCTACTTTGTAAGGTTTCTTTATAAACGCTCTTCCAGCATCAGCAACTTTGATAAGACCGTACTGTTCGATTTCTTTATAAAGCAGATTGTTAAGTATGGCGTGTCTAAAAATAGAATGCCAAAATACTTCATCTTTATCTTTACCTACGCCATAAAGGTCCATCTGATCAAACTTGAAGTTACGCATGTCTTTTGTTGATCGCCCTTGAGCAAAATCAACTAACATTTTGATCGTATAATTTTCGCTTAACTGGATGACCATCTGAATAGCGAGACCAATTTCTTTTGTTACTTCTATTTTCTCTTTTGGGTACTTACAGTTGTCACAAAGTCCGCAAGTATCCTTACCATAGTCTTCACCAAAATAATGGAGCAGGAAAGATCTTCTACATGAACTAGTCTCGGCATATGCTATAATTTCTTCCATAAGCTGTGCACTAAGTTCTCGTTCGGCAACAGGCTTATCTCTAAGAAATTTTTCTTGCTTAAGTATATCTTTATATGAGTAGAAAGTAAGACATGACCCCTGAAGTCCATCTCTACCACCACGACCCGTTTCTTGGTAGTAGTTTTCTATACTCTTAGGTATATCATAGTGAATTACGAATCTCACATCAGGTTTGTCTATACCCATACCAAATGCAATAGTAGCTACGATTACCTCTAGTGTTTCATCTAGAAATTCGTCTTGTACCCTACTCCTAGTTTTAGCATCTAGCCCTGCATGATACGCTGAGGCTTTCACTCCATTTACAGTAAGTATTTTTGCGATTTCTTCCGTGGACTTTCTTGATTGCACATATACAATTCCTGTTTTGCCAGGCATTGTTTTTACGAATTGTACAATTTCTTTTATCGTCTGATCTTTATTTATTTTCGGTCTTACCTCATAGAATAAATTATCCCTATTAAACGAACTGATAAAAATATTAACAGGATCCATTTCAAGATTCTTCACTATATCAGATTGCACCTTAGGTGTTGCAGTAGCGGTTAACGCTATGATAGGTATTTCTTTATTGATAGAGTCTATCATCGTACGAATACGGCGATACTCAGGACGGAAATCGTGACCCCACTCAGATATACAATGTGCTTCATCGACAGCTACAAATGATACATTAGCATTCTTAAAGAATTCAATATTTTCTTCTTTAGTTAATGTTTCCGGAGCAACAAATAGCATCTTAGTTTTACCTGCAAGAATATCTGATTTCACTTCTTTCATCTGCCCTTTGTTGAGAGAAGAATTAAGAAAGTGCGCAATTTCGTCGTTCTGATTATGACCTCTGATAGAATCTACTTGATTTTTCATCAATGCAATCAGGGGAGATATAATAAGGGCAGTACCTTCTGTAAGGAGTGCAGGTAGTTGGTAACATAGTGACTTGCCTCCACCGGTTGGCATGATCACAAAAGTGTCATTACCTCCCATTATACTACGTATGATTTCTTCTTGCTCTCCTTTGAATTTATCGAAGCCAAAAAAATGGCCCAAAGCATCGTGAAGAGATTTTGTGTCTGTTGAATTATTCATGATTGCCGTTTCTGACATTTTTACTTTTGGATTTTTTATAAGAAGTAAGTAAACATCAATTTTATCCTTTTCTAAGATAGTTCATTGTGGAATACCAAACATATAAGCTTTATACTTTTAGAGATAAAAACCATTTATATATTACAAGAGGTACTCTACTGTAAAGGATTGATGATATCTGATATTCTCTTTACTTCCTTTAAATATAACTAATAATTGCCAAATTAAGGTTTGTTTTCTTACAAAACATATTATTAATAAACATCAAGTGATGTTTGGTTGTACTTAGCAGTATATTATGTTGATTTTTGAATACCATATCAAATTATACTAAGATGATCTTTAAGTGGTGTAATTTTGGGATAGCTAAAAAATAAAAGTGGCGTGGATACTAAACGAATGAATATACGTGAGATTGCATTACAAACGATTTCTATAGAATCGAAGACTATTGAAAAGTTAGCCAGCGCTATAGACGATACCTATGAGGCCGCAGTGAACGCTATCTATAATAGTACAGGAAGAGTAGTGGTAACAGGAATAGGTAAAAGTGCGATCATCGGTCAAAAAATAGTCGCTACTATGAATTCGACAGGAACCCCTTCGATATTTATGCATGCTGCGGATGCTGTACATGGAGATTTAGGCATGATCAGAGAAGATGATATCGTCCTATGTATATCCAAAAGCGGCGAATCTCCTGAGATCAAAGTATTGTTGCCATTTGTCAAGAGTTACTCTAATCAGGTAATAGCGATCGTGTCTAACCCATTATCTTATTTGGCAAAAAATGCGGACCATAGTATTGTTATTCCGATTCAAGAGGAGGCGGACCCTAATAATCTTGCACCTACAGCCAGTACTACAGCACAGATGGTAATTGGAGATGCATTGGCAGTGTCGCTTTTGAGTATGAGAGGGTTTACGCAACAGCATTTTGCTAAATTTCATCCTGGAGGAAGTTTGGGAAAGCAACTGTATACTAAGGTATCAGATATGATGATTGATACGGATCTACCTCAAGTTAAGCCTTTTGATAAAATACGGACTATTATAGTATCTATATCTTCTGGTATGAAGGGTGTTACCGCGGTGATATCTGATAAGGGATTAGAAGGTATTATTACAGATGGTGACTTACGACGTATGCTAGAAAAAGAAGAAGATGTAAGTAATTACATTGCTCAGGATATAATGAACGCCACTCCGAAGACAATAGAATCAAATACGTTAGCTGTAGAGGCATTGCAAATGATGAGAGAACATAGTATAAGTCAGTTATTAGTAGTGAGTGACGGACGCTATGCAGGTATCTTACATTTACACGACTTGGTGAAAGAGGGAATTATATAAGGTGTAGTTCCTTGCTCTTCTCTAAAGTGAATCTAGATTTTTAATCATTAAAGCCTTATTTCTTTGCTTGATCAAGGATGGTGATCTCTACTCTACGGTTGGCTTTTCTCTCAGACTCATTTCGGTTACCATTGAGAGGGTGAGTATGTCCATAACCTTTGGTTTCTATCTGCGACGGCATAGCACCTTTTTGGATTAAGATAGCTTTTATTGCATCTGCTCTATCTTGAGACAACTTCAGCAGCAGTTCCTTATCTCCATTGTTGTCCGTGTGACCTTCAATGCGAAGACGAAGGTCGGACCTTCGTGCGAGTACAGAGGCTAGTTCTTCCAGTGCAGGAAAGGACTCTTCTAAAACATCTGGCTTAGACCTTACAAACTTGATACTCTTGAGGAGTACTTTTTTATTATCGACAAGGTCTTTTTCTATGCCTTCGAGTTTGGGTTGTATCTCTTGAGGCCTCTTCCTCTTTTTTACTATAAATCTTTGTTCACCAGATTTCGTCATTGTTAAGACAAGCTCTACTTCGTTGATTCCTTCTTTTGATAACTCTAGTGGGTCTATGAGTTCTATTTGAGATCGTATCCTACGGTTCTCAGCCATAAACTTCATAGGGTTTGTATCCTTAAATGTATATTCCAATTTACCATCACGAGTGTTGAAAAAGTCTTCGTAGCCCTCTTCGTACCCAGGACCCCAATTGATTACTGCAGTCATAGGCTTATTAGTTGCGCCATTGATTGCTTGGATCCTAATTTTTATTTCTTCTTTAAGTATCGTATCCCTGATCAGTTTGGCAGTGTATATGTCACTCGAGCCATCACGATTGGTACTGAAGTAGATCTGATCACTATCCATAGCAATATATGGATGGGAATCATCAAATGTAGAGTTGATTGGTTGACCGATAAGACGAGGCTCTGACCAGTTTTCGTAGGAGTAGTCAAGTCTATCACATACATATATGTCCATCCCTCCTATTCCACCAGGGCGATTAGAGGAAAAGTAAAGCTTGGTCCTGTCCTGTGATATGTAAGGAGTGGCTTCGCGAAACCTAGTATTAATTTTTGACCCCAAGTTGATAGGTTTACTATATAGATTTTCTAAAACTTTAAGACTAACGTAGATGTCTTGATCTCCAAAAGAATCTTTGCCTTTCATAGCAAGGAATATATGTTGAGCATCTGCGCTCATAGCTAGATTAATATCAGAACCTTCTAGTCCTAGGTCTTTTATTTCTATAGGTACAGGGAAAGAGAAAGTGCCATTTTCATTAAACTTCACCTTAGAAAAACCAGCAGACATACCGCCTTCTTCACCAAACTGATTGATGATAACAAAAGTATTGTCTGTATTGTAGTTAGAACAAATCGAGTTGGGTAATGCGTTATTGATCGGTGTGCCAGGGTGTATAGGGTAATGGACTTTGCCACTATCTACGCGAGCATACCATATATCTTGATTAAATGTGGTCTTAGAAGGGTCAGTCACTGACCTACCCGATATCAAAGAGTAGATATGTTTTAATCGTCGTTTATAATCCTCTTCAGATAATGAAATGGATTTGTCTTCTCCGTTTTCTATCAAAACCTTAACGAAATCAGGCGACCCTACTTTGGTATAGAATAGATACTCTTCACCAAAACTCATTACTGGACATATCTCATCGTACTCATCAGTATTAATAGGCGCTGGCAGACGCTCCACGCTATGTTGAGCTAGTAGAGACATACTAGATAAGGCAAATAAAGTATATAGGATTTTTCTAATCATAGATATTCAAAGGGAAACCAATAATGGGCGCAAAGTTACTCAATACTCATGTAATAGAATAGTGGTTTTCACCTATTGATGTAAGCTAGGTTTCGATTTGCCTGTATTTTGAGACTGGCTACTCGAGTCCCACCATTTTATCAGCATTGCTTTATGATTAGGAGTCCTATCCTTTGTTATATTTTTGAAGCGAATATGGACGTTATGATTATCTACTATCCCTTTTTAAAATGGTAAAATACTACGGTGGGTTTTCAATGTTTTGAGTACGATTGATTTAAATGAAAAGGATAATTAAGCTTTTCACAACTTTTGGGATGTAACTATGCATCTTTATATTACGTTAGAATTAAGAAGAACATCTAACTTATTTATGAGATTACTAATTACTATAGCAATTACACTTTTATCTGTATCTATCATAGCGCAGAAGTCTGTTTATACGGCGCCAACACCACCTAAGGTAGATACAACGGATCTACCGGTTGATAGAGTAGTAGCTCCAGAAGTACAAGATAGTAGCATAACTATAGTTGACTCTCTTACTATGATGGAGCCGGCATTGACGGAGCTATCCATTAGAGGAAAGGTCTATTCTGCATTGATTACTGAAGAGGGAGATACGCTCATCATGGATGTATTTAATGATATCAGTATTACATCTATGCGCTCGTTTGACGATGATGCAGATTATAAGAAGTATCTCAAGCAAAGAAGATATGCGAGTAAAGTATATCCATATGCTAGAGAAGCCATTAGGATCTTTAGGGAAGTAGAATGGGCAGAAGAAAATCTTAAGAAAAGAGATCGTAAGAAGAGAATCAAAGAACTTGAAAAAGAACTTAAAGCCGAGTTTGAAGAGCCATTAACTAGACTTACTAAGTTGCAAGGTAAGATCATGATAAAGATGATCGAACAAGAACTAGATGAGACCATGTATAATCTTATCAAATCAGTACGTGGAAGGTTTACAGCGTTCTATTGGCATAACTTCAGCAAGCTATACAGCTACAATCTTAAAGAAGGGTACCACAAAGGGGTTTATCCAATTCTAGATGCGGTTCTTTCTGATTTTGATGTATCCTTTCGCCTTCAGAGTGAAGAAGATCTTAAGTATCTCAGAAAGAAGAATTAGACTTTCCCACTTAATAGTCTACGTTTTTCTCTAGCGCCTCTGGATCTTACTCCTGCAGAACCATGAGGCATCCTATAGTCTATAGCTGAAATCACCTCTTCACGGAGCTCTGGGTATTGCATAGCGATATCTGCGCACACAGTCATACCAAATGCAGTAAAGGCAATAGGGTACTTAGGGTTAGATAAATACTCTAGACATCTATCGTATACTTCTGACTGTAACTCTTCGGGTATTTTCATAAACTGAAAGGTCCGCAGTGTATTACGCACGACCGCATCATGTTTAGGTTCGTCCAGATTAGACACCATGCGAGCTAAATAGGGTAAGAGTAGGCTTGGTTGCTTCTCTGCGAGTATTCCTACAGGCCAAGCGGCATGCTGACAAGTTCGTAATTCATCGCTGAAAAAGCATTGCATTAGCTCTTCTATTCGACTTTCGTCTTTCAGGATAAGATTAACAACTGTGACCGCCATTTTTTTTGATTGGCCTGCTGCTAATATAGATTCTATTTCGTTTTTCATGCCTTACCAATTAATTAGCACCTTTTTAACATTTATAAGTCAAACATACTGCTTAATAGGACGTTAGAGAGCTGAATTGTAATTAATTGCGATTTTTAACATACAAGTAAATGACGTTGACTGCTTAGGCACGATTATTGATTATCAATAGATTATAGTTTATAATGTTTTTTAATACGAATGATCGCCTAAGAACATAATAATGAGTACTTTTGCGGCCGATTTTACTGAAAGTGCCTTTACACAGCACAATTAATAACCAAGATCAAGGCTTCTACTACCCATAGATAGCTATTACACTCCCAAGTAATCCGATTTTGGAACGTAAAAATTATTACCATGAACACTATCAAGTGTATCACTCTTAACATCTTGATGCTATCTGTAGGCTTATGCTTATCGGTGGCAAGCTATGCCAATGCAAAAGACCTTTTCGTCGATGCAGAAGTAGAGCAGCGTGTCCAAAGCATGACGTCTAGTATAGACTTGCGCTACACGGCTGAGGTCAAAAAGAAGATCAAACAATATACTATCTCACAGCGATCTGCTAGTGAGGTACTTCTAGGAAGGATTTCTATATATTTTCCACTTATCGAGTCTAAGCTTAGAGAAAGAGGAATGCCAGATGACTTGAAGTATCTTGCTGTCATCGAATCTGGGTTGATTCCACACGCTAAGTCTGGAGCAGGAGCCGCTGGACTATGGCAGTTTATGAAGCCTACTGCGCGTATGTATGGTATGAAGATAAACAGGACTGTCGATCAGCGAAGAGATCCTGAGATATCCACAGATGCCGCGTTGGATTATCTCCAATACTTATATGAAAAGTATGATGATTGGGCATTGGCAATGGGTGCGTATAACTGTGGTCCAGGCAATATGAATAGAGCTATTCGTAAAGCTAATAGTACAGACTTCTATAAGGTGTCAAAGTATCTACCGAGAGAGACAAGGGGCTATGTACCTAAGTTTATCGCGATGAGTTATCTTATGAATTACTACTACTCTCACGACCTTACGCCCAATATGCCTCACAGTAGTGTATTGAATACAGCTACCAGTAGAGTGTTTAATAAGGTAAACTTCAAAGAACTGAGTGCTAAGTTTCAATTGGATCTAGAGACCATACAGTTATTAAACCCTACATATATCAGGGATTTTATTCCAAATGGTCCAGAACATAAATTGACACTTCCAACGGATAAGATGGCTGATTTTTTATCTGGTGTAGAATCAGAAGAGCCACTTATATTATACAATCATATCAATGGCAAAAAGAGGTTACTATCTTCTATAAGAGAAGCAATCTATGTGACTGTTTTACCTTCGATAGATATGTACGAATCTAATATTAATACAGCACCTAAAATGCCAAGTAGATACAATGCTCAAAGCAACAATACGGAAGCATATTTACTAAGCGGTAAGAAGTATTTATATCACACATTGAGGAGAAAAGAATCTCTTTTGGATGTAGCAAATAAGCACGATATGGAGCTTACTAAGCTAATGGAGATTAATAGTTATACTACTCATAATCTTCCGGCTCCAGGCGATTCCATTAAGGTGATTACTGAAGGATAAGTTAGATATAAAATATAGAAGAATTAATAGTGCCACAGATTTATTTCTGTGGCACTATTTGTTTTACAAAGCCGATGGTTCGAACTTGGACTTATCACGGAGTAAGATGAAAACCTTGTGGCTTAATAAAGTCTATTTGATTCTCAGTGACATTAAGTATTGTGAAGTCTTTTGTAAAGCACAAAATCACTCTACCTAGATTGGAAATGAAATCAATAATTAAATTAAAGTCTGAGGCTCTAGAATATTGCAAAATAAGATCTCACATTTGAAGAAGTGTCAAGAGTAAATAAATATTACTTTTCCAGAAGACTCTTGTCTTGATCTGTTTTTTGTACGTATAGTGTTGGGTTGATGTGTAGTAGAAAACGAACAATAGACTTTTATGATTGACTCTAATAGTTCTCCACCACATCTAATTTTGCGAGAGGAGTGTTCTTTTTCAATTCATCAAAATTTTCTTGTATTTGACCTAGTATTTCTTGTATATCATTAGATATTATTTTCTGCGGACGACCATAGATTAATCTAGAAGTATGAGGCAGTATTAGTGCATCACCTTTGGGCATTGCCATGCCCAATCCCTGCAAATAGGCTGGAACAAAAGAAATGTTGGGTCTCTGCTTTAGTACAAGCGCAATTCCGGCTTTTAGAGGTTCTTCTACTTCTGGTTTTCCTCGAGTACCTTCCGGAAATATGATAAGTGACTTTCCTTTATCAAGAGCAGCTATCATCTGAAAGATAGGATCGTTTGAAGGATTTTCCTTATTTCTCTTTCGTTCTATAAGTAAACTATTAATGATTTTTTCACTAAAAAATGTGGTGAAACGATTCTTACCAAAATGGTCTCTAGCCGCAACAGGCATTACGTTATGCACAATTTCACTAGGCAGCGACGCCATAATGGACATAGTATCTAAATGACTGTTGTGATTTGCAACAATAATAAATTGTTCTTCGTCTTTTAGAAAATCTGAATTGTCCATTTTTACACCAATGATGAGTTTCAAAAAATATCTCAATATCACTGAATAGATTAATCTTAATAAGCTCTTCATAATTAATGATTTAGTACGCCATGAAATAAATAATATGAAAAAAAACAGGAGCAGAGTATGACAAGGAATCTATCCTATCTAATATCCCTCCATGACCTGGAATCGTAGATCCAGTATCTTTTACTCCTATGTCTCTTTTGACCGCAGACATAACTACATCTCCTAAGAAACCAGATAATGCTACAGTAAAACTTACTAATAGTACTTGTGGTGTCGATAGGGGAGTAAGGAATGCTAATCCATATCCAATCGCGGTAGTAGTAACTAAGCCGCCAATAAAACCCATCCAAGTCTTATTGGGACTTACCTTAGGTATAATCTTACTATTGCCAAATAGCTTACCCCACGTAAACTGTAGTACATCATTAATCTCAGTCAAGAACACTAGAAATAAGAGTAAACCTCGACCACCAGATTGGAATCCATCGATATCTGGCAAGGATATCAAATAAGCCATATGGCTGAGTCCAAATACGGTAAGCATCAGTGTCCACTGTAAGTTAGACATAGATTTAATGATGCCATTTGTCTCACCCTTAAGTACCAACCGTATTGGCAAAATCAGAAACATCACGACCGGAATAAAAATGATAAAGGCACCGTACCATTGTATATACGCTAAGTAATACTGTACAGGGATCGCTACGATAGCCCAGAAAATAGCTCTTCGATCTGCATTACGAAAATCAAGAAGTGAGTATAACTCTCTAAATGCCAGGAATGATAGGAAGGCTAATGAAATATATGATATCGTAGTGTTGAGTAGTGTAGCGGATATAAATATCGTAGCCATTACCCACCAAGATTTGGTTCTAGATTTCAATTCACTGAAGTCGATATGCGGCTTCACCTTACCCATTATGAAGAACAGAGATGATGCGAAAATCAGTACTGCGAATATGATACTAGTGACAAAATGCAAGTCATTGCTATATATATTATGAATTAGATCTAACATGATAATGATTTTGATAGCCTTGTATAAGTGCTAATGAGTAATAGGGGAACCGCTAGATAAAAGAGGTAAATAGAGTAGACTGAAAAACCTACCCATGCGAAACTCAGGATACCATAGATACTTATTAGGAATGCTCTATCGCTTTTGCCCATAGGACCATCATACCTTCGCTTGCCACCAATAGCCTTAGCCATTAACCCTGCAAATTCATTGAGTATAGAGAGACAGATAAAAAGTACGATGAGGTATATGGCTCCGCTTTCAAACTTGAGTAGTGGAAAGAAAATCGCCACGTCAGATACGATATCACCTAACTCATTGAGTACTTCCCCTTTTTTGGATTGCTGGTTATATACTCTAGCCATCATGCCATCTAGCGCATTGAGAGCCATACGTAAGAGCAGACCAATGGGCAAAGCAAGATAGTATAGTATATGGCTGTCAGCAAACCAGAAGAACCCTCCAATAATGAATGATAGTCCTATAGATGCTATGGTGATTTGATTGGCTGTGATATGTGCGCTATGTAATGCATCTAAGACAGGCCTTAGCAATTGTTGAAATTTCGGTTTTAGATTGTATATCGAGATCATACTTGTTGCGTTGAGTACGATACAAATTTAGATCTGCGGCATTTCCAATGTAGGAATAGGTGTTATTTGTAATTCCTGTTTTAGGAACGGATGGTGGGTAAATTTTAAAACTGACAGTTAATTTATCATGGAAAGAAGCGTATTATTACTTCAATAAATCCAAAGCATTTAGTGGAAAAAACTGTTGTATCATATAGCTCTGTAATCTTATCTATTGACAAAAAGTACCACGTCGCTCAATTTCTTAGGGTGTGGCATTGTCTTCGTCTTTATGTCAGATAAATACTTGCTTTTATTTACAATATAAGTGACAAGCGCAAGAGCTACCTAAATAAAAAAAAGAGCCTCTTATAAATAAGAAGCTCTAATTGCTTTGTTGACCTACAAGGACTCGAACCTTGAATAACAGAACCAAAAACTGCCGTGTTACCAATTACACCATAGGTCAGTGTGTTAGCGGGTGCAAATTTATAATAATTTTCATTTAAATGTAATCCTAAAGAGAAAAATTTTCATGAACGTTAATACTAGGTTTAATCCGCATTTACAATACTGTATATCGAAGCTAGATTACGACCTCGACCATTGTAGTCTAATCCATAGCCTATCACGAATTCATTAGGTATTTCAAAACCTATATATGCAAGGTCTAAATCGTGTTTGATAGCATCAGGCTTTAATAATAAGCTGCACACTCTGACTGATTTAGCGCCTTTAGACTTCAAAGTAGGGAGATATGCAGCTAGTGTATTGCCAGTATCTACGATATCTTCTACTATTATCACATGTCTATCAGTCATGTCAGGTTCTGCGGCGTGATCTATTTTCACTTTTCCTGTGGACTCCATGCCTTCGTATGAGGACACACGCAGTAGCTGCAATTGGCATTCAAAATCAAACTGGCGACATAGGTCTGCAGCAAATATAAATGCACCATTGAGTAATGCTATTACTATTGGTGGTTCCTCAGAGGTATAGTCTTTATTGATTTCTGCTCCTAATGAAGCCACTCTCCTGGCTATATCGGCTGCAGATAAGTACTCTTTAAATTGGTATTCTCCTAATTTGACAACGTCCATTGACTTGATTTGAAATTGATATTAGTATATATACTAGGTATAACAAAATCAATGCCTTTTTACGCTACCGTCATTAATATTGACAATCTAGAGTAAATGCAACTTGATCTGTGTGGTATAATCTTGTCTACTCCAAACCGTATTTGTCTATGAGATAAATAAGACTAGTCATGGCCGCGGCACCTAGCTCTAACTCTCTTTTATTGACAGCGTCAATTCTATCTATATCTGTGTGGTGGTAATCAAAATATCGTTGCGAGTCAGGCCTTAGTCCAATAAGTAAGCCTTTCTGCGATTTAAGTGGTCCTATATCTGCACCAGACCCTCCAGTGCTAAACTGTAGACCATACGACTCGAGTAATGGAAGCCATTGGCTCACATGCTTGTAAAAAGGCTTAAGTACATCTGCATGACCATCAAAACTAAATCCTCTAGGGACAAAGCCACCAGCGTCAGACTCTAATGCTGCAAGATGAAATTCGCCTTTCTCATCACTTAGACGAGCGTATTCTCTTCCGCCTGCAAGTCCATTTTCTTCATTTTGAAACATGACACATCTGATCGTTCGTTTAGGCTTATACCCAAGCTCAAGCATAGTACGTATTACTTGTAAACTATGTACACATCCTGCTCCATCATCATGAGCACCAGCACCTACATCCCAACTGTCTAGATGACCACCTACCAATATGATTTCATGTGGAAATTCTGAACCTCTAATCTCACCGATTACACTATGAGAGGTTTTTTCACCCATTGGTTTTGAGTTATTTTTAATAGACACACTTACTTTTCCTTGGACTAAGGTTTTACTTAAAAGATTGGCATCATTTGTTGATATTGATATAGCCGGTATTTGCTTGACACCTTCTTTATATATGCTAGTGCCAGTATGCGGCACATCATCTTGTCTAGTCGTCATAGATCTTACTAATACCGCTACAGCACCATATGCAGCAGCAGCGGATGCACCATATACACGCTGATCTACTGCGCCACCATATGCATTAAAGGTTCGTATCTTGGTGGGATCCATAGGTCTATTATAAAATACGATTTTGCCTTTCACCTTTTCAGTACCTAGCGCTTCGACCTCATCTAAGCCCTTTACTTCGATGATTTCGGCTTCTAGTACTTTACCATCAGTACCTATCATATTGCCAAGGGATAAGGCGTTGAGTCTTTGTGTATTTGGTGAGGTCATATACACCTCTTCTTTTTCTCCTCTTTCCCAATAATTGACTTTACACTCTTGAGTCCACACGCTGTCGAAGCCAATAGTTTTCATCTTAGATTCCATGAATACTACTGCTTTCTCTGAGCCTATAGATCCAGCCAATCTAGCACCTACGTTAGTGGTAAAGTCTGTGAGCCAATCGTAGCATTCTCCGTTAGTAAGAATTTGGTTGTGAATGTCTTTGATGAATTTAGCGTCTATATCTTGTTGATTACTATCATCTTGGGAGATAAGCATAGTACCAAGGAGACATAGAGCAGAACACAATATGGATCGAAGAAAATAACTATTCATGGTGATTGAGTTTAAAATATATCGTCTGTAATGCCTGCTTCTTTTGGGAAATCGTGCACTACAAATGGCAAATGAATTACCAATATTGCAGATATAATGATTGAAATGTAATAATACAATTTCCAAGATAGTTTTTAGTAATACACAGATAGAGGATTGAATTGCAAATATTGTTAGTGTAAATAATGCTACGACCTCAAACAAAACTCATTACCTTTGTAATATGAATACAACAGCACGTCTTGGCGCTAAATTAATATCTATCATCATGCACCCAATGTTTATGATGACTTATGTGCTATTGGTATTGTTCAAGTTCAATCCTTACCTATTCGGATTAGCAGGAGATAAAGGTCAAGAGTTGTTTTTGATTACAGTAGTGATTTTGTCTGTTTTTTTCCCACTGGTAGCAGTGTTGATGATGAAAGCATTAAATATGATAGAGTCGCTCGAAATGAAGAGTAAAGAAGAGCGCGTAGGGCCACTGATTGTTACAGGTATTTTCTATTTGTGGTTATTTATGAATATTAAGGACAATACTTCAATATCTGAGGTGTTTTCATTTTTTGTGTTGGGATCTACGATTGGTTTATTTATTAGCTTTTTTGTTAATAATTTTTCGAAAATAAGTTTGCATTCAGTAGGAATGGGTGGGCTCTTAATGGGCATCTTTTTTATAAGACAATACTTTACTTATGGTCATGCACAGTTTTCTTTAGGTGGGCTAGGTGCTTATAATATTCATATCAATTTGATTTTAGGCATAGTAATTTTGCTTTGTGGATTAGTGGCATCTAGCAGACTATTCTTGGGAGCGCATGATACAAGAGATGTTTCAGGTGGTTTTCTTGTGGGAGTATTATCACAGATTATAGCGTTCAACATCTTTTTTTAGAAGCAATACATAAAAGTCTATAGCAGAATTGGTGTAAAGATCAAGTGCTAGCAGGCCTTACGAATAGTGTGTTTTAGTAAATGTGCTATACTTAACAAAATAACATTTTCTTAGGAACCTCAGATAGTCTACATTCGTTTTCCAATTATGAAACACACGCTACTACTTTTACTCCTTATAATATCTGCCAGTCTATCTGCTCAGATGCAGTCCAAAGACAATTGGAATACTTTAGGAATGGTCAATATTTCTACGGAATATGATCAATCATTGGGTATGGAGATTCAAAAGCCTACCGTAAGTATTATTGCTCAACAATTAGATGGTAAGGAAGTGGAATTGTCTGGTTTCATCATTCCTTTGACAGGTAAGCTAGCGCAAAGTCATTTTATGCTATCTAGATACCCTCAGAGTATGTGTTTCTTTTGTGGTAAAGCTGGTCCGGAGACGGCAGCTCAGGTATTTATGAAGGGTGAGAAGAAGGTTGAATTTACTGAAGAGAAAGTTAGTATAAAAGGGATATTGAGAATCAATGCCACAGACATGAACAACCTTCTGTACACATTGGATCAGGCAGAAGTGATTAAATAAAATCTAGACCATACAGTAAGATGAAATATATAGCTACAATATTATTAGCAATGACGATAATGACTGGATCTGCGCAAGTAGAGAGTCCGTCTAAAGGTACTTGGAGAACGCTAGGCAAAATTACATTTAAGAAAGTCTATGACGAACTTATGGGCTTCAAAGTGGATATGCCTGTATTTTCAGATCAGATCAATGAATTAGAAGGCACAGAGATTACTGTCAAAGGGTATGTGGTTCCTACTGAGGGATATAAGTCTCATAAGGAGTTTATCCTCTCGGCATTTCCATATAACATGTGTTTCTTCTGTGGTGGTGCAGGACCAGAGACTGTAATGGAGGTAGAGTCATTAGAGGGCGTTGAGTTTTCGGCAGATCCAATAATACTCAAGGGTATACTTAGGCTCAATGATAAGGATATCAATCACCTGATGTACAAACTAGAGGAGGCGGTAATAGTAGAAGAAGACTAGAAGCTACGATGCTCTTTCTATGTTATTTGCTTGACTAAGCATTTGCCAGATCTCTTTAGAATAAAACAAACATAATTGTCACATCGTAAAATCATCCACGTAGACATGGACGCTTTCTTTACTTCGGTAGAGCAAAGGGATAATCCTGCATTGCGAGGAAAACCGATAGCGGTAGGTGGAAGTGGTAGGAGAGGGGTGATCGCAGCAGCGAGTTACGAAGCGCGCAAGTATGGAGTTAAATCCGCTATGCCAGGTGCTAAGGCCGCACAGCTTTGTCCGCACTTAATATTTGTGCCCCATAGATTTGATGCTTATAGAGAAGTCTCTAATCAAATAAGAGAAGTATTTTCTGAATATACTGATATAATAGAACCACTATCATTAGATGAAGCGTTTTTGGATGTCACAGAAAATAAGAAAGACCTCAAGTCTGCCATCAACATTGCCAATCAAATCAGAAGAAAAATCCAAGAACGGACTCAACTTACTGCATCTGCAGGAGTATCTATCAATAAGTTTTTAGCAAAGATTGCTTCGGATGTAAATAAACCAGATGGTATTACAGTCATACTTCCGGATGAAGTAGAGCCTTTCCTTGAGTCGTTAGATATAGATCGGTTTTTTGGTGTGGGTAAAGCTACCTCAGCAAAAATGAAAGGAATGGGCATATTTACAGGAGCAGATTTAAAGAAATATAGTCTGATTCAGCTTGCAGAGAAGTTTGGCAAGTTTGGTAGATATATTTATTACGCCGTAAGAGGTGAAGATAATCGCCCAGTAAAAGCTAATCGTATTAGAAAATCTATCAGTAAAGAGACTACGTATAGTACTAACCTAATTGATTATGATGGTGTAAAAGACGCTATATCTCAGTTGTCTATACAACTCCATGCTTCAGCAGATAAAAGAAACATCTTGGGAAGGACGATCAATCTAAAACTAAGGTTTGGGGACTTCGAAACACTCACGAGAAGTAAGACCATCAACCACTTTACTAATGAAGCTCAACTGGTTACCCAGTTGTGCTTGGAATTAATAGAAGAGGTCAATATTGCTGAGCGTGGTGTGAGGTTATTAGGCGTCGGCTTATCTAATCTTAATACAGAGTTGAAAGCGGATTACCAATTGAGTTTTGATTTTGGTACTTTGGATCCCTAGCCTAGTAAATAGTAATAAACATAAGTAAAGGAATTTTATCAAAATAATACGTGGCATTCTTCAGCCAGAATGGGTATAACAATATTCATCTCCAAGCGTTACTATTTTTAATATCTTTAAGTCTATGATAAATACCCATAATCTATCCTTTCAATATGATACAGGATCATTGATATCTTTTCCAGATATCAAATGTGAATCAGGCGATATGATGCTGATACTCGGCCAGTCCGGAGCAGGAAAGACCACTTTACTTCATTTGCTTTCTGGTCTTATTAGGGCTAAGAGTGGAACCGTGACCATAGCTGATCAAGATCTTTCAAAACTATCAGATAAGCAGTTAGACCATTTTAGAGGCCAGCATATAGGCGTGATATTTCAGAAATTCCATTTTATCAAATCTCTAAATGTACTTGAAAATCTTACGATAGCGCAAAAGCTAGCAGGGAAGCCTATAGATGAAAATCGGTGTAAGGAATTACTGGAAAATCTACAGATAGGTCATAAAGTACATAATAATATAAATGAGCTGTCGCAAGGTGAAACACAACGTGTAGCTATAGCAAGAGCCTTGGTTAATAATCCTGCGGTGATACTGGCGGATGAACCTACTTCTGCATTAGATGATGCGAACTGTCAGGCGGTACTAGATCTACTATCGACACAAGCTAAACAATCTGGAGCGGCGCTGGTAATCGTGACCCACGATAATAGACTAAAGGATATGATAGACAATAAAATTACGATATCATGAGCGTATTAAAGTTAGCCTGGAAAAATATCGTTTCTAATCCTCTTAATTTACTTCTGAGTATAATTCTATTTGGATTGGGTATAGGATTAATATCATTTTTGATGTTGCTCAATACACAGCTTTCAGAAAATTTTGAGAAAAATTTAGCGGATATCGATCTTGTAATCGGTGCTAAAGGTAGCCCTCTACAAATGATACTTTGTAGTATGTATCACATCGACAACCCTACTGGAAATATTACGGTGGAAGAGGCGAAAGCTTTTCTAAATCCTGGACATCCATTGTTAGAAAAATCGGTGCCACTGAGTCTAGGAGATAGTTACAAGCGCCATCGTATCGTAGGGACTAACGATGGTATTCTCGAGTTGTATAATGTACAGCTAGATCAAGGGAAAATATGGGAGCAAGACCTAGATGTTACTATTGGTGCAGGCGTGGCAAGAGCTACTGGATTGAAGATTGGAGATAGTTTTAAAAGTTCTCACGGCTTTGACGATGATGCAGATTTAGCTCATGACCATAGCGCATTTAAAGTAGTAGGAGTACTCAAACCTAGTGGCTCAGTCGTAGATCAATTAATATTAACTAATCCATCAACGGTGTGGGCCGTACATGATCATGCGGCAGAAGATCATGCAGGACACGATCATGCACACCACAGTCCACCGGTAAGGACCAATGAGGAGCTATTGCAGCATCCTACAAAAGATATTACCTCCTTATTAATAAGGTATAAAGACAGAACGAATTATCGTACACTTAGCCTTCCAAGAGCGATTAATGAAAATACCGATATGCAAGCGGCCTCTCCACCATACGAAATCAACAAACTATATTCTCTTATAGGTGTAGGTACAGATGCTATACGATGGTTGGCTATACTTATTGCTATGGTATCTGCGATAAGTATATTTATATCTCTATATAAATCAATGAAGGAACGTAAGTATGAGTTATCTCTTATCAGAGTGATGGGGGGGAGTAGAGGTACATTGTTTATGCTCATAGTGATAGAGGGCATAATCTTAGCTATAATTGGTTACGTAGTAGGAATGGTTATCAGTCATGGAGGTATGGAAATCATGTCTAAGTTTCTGCAATCGAGTTACAGGTATGACTTTACAGGATGGAGAATGATACCAGGAGATGCTTGGTTATTTTTAGGTTCTCTTATACTTGGTATAGTGGCTGCATTGATACCTGCATATCAAGCGAGTTATACTGATATTCATAAGACTCTTTCGGAGAAGAATTAATTATAAATACTTATAAATAAAAAAAACTCAAACCCATAGTTGATATTAGGTTTGAGTTTTTTTTTGCGTAGTTGTTTTCTTATGTATGTATTATGTCTAATACATGTTAAAACTTGAATATAAAAAGAACCGCATCCAGCAGAACGAAAATACTTATTAACAAAGTCATTCTCGAGATTGGTTTATTATCTGCTGGATAACGGCCTTAATTATTACGCCTTGAGAAAGCGTTTTTATTTTTTGATTAATGTCCTAAAAGGATCCGCTGAGTGATCGTATTGGGACAGATTGTACTTTTCTATTTTGTTTATCAGTTTGATACTATAACTAATGTCAGTGGCATATCCACATTCTTTTAGCCCATATGCCCAACCCTTATAATCTGTTCTTTCTAGATCAAATAACTTTCCGTAATGAGCGGAGTACATTAAAAAGTTAGAGTGGTCCACATAACTTTCTATTGTATTATTGTAAGATCTAAAGCATGACTCTATGAGGTCTCCCTTAGTATTAAAATCATCATCTTCATGATAGTATTTTTTTCCTTGCCAGTAAGATTTGCATTTTATGCCAAAGTGATTGTTTGCTCTAGTGGCTAAATCACTCTGACCATAATTAGATTCATGAAGACCTTGAGCTAAAGTAATACTTGCAGGCACTCCTGATCTGTACATTTCTATTACGGCCAATTCTGCATAAGCGTCTAGATAGTTATAAGCTAACGCTTCAGTAGCATTATACCATGTAAACGAAGTCAAAGGCACTAGACATGCTACGCATATCATTAATCTTATCGATCTCATCATTACTAATATAGGTTGGTTTTAACAATTACATTCGCAAAAACTGACAAACAATTTTTGCTAGGATACTTATGACTTATTAATAATCAAGTACTATGCCAAAACAGTTCTGTATAATTAAACTTTAAGGCACAACCCGTTGTAATTCAGATGATTACGGGTGTAAAATATAAATAATGTTTTTTTGATTCATTTTGGGATAGTATTTGCAGTATATAATATACTACGTACGAAAGAGAAACCATAATTGATGAATAGATACATACATAGTCTGAGTTGGATGGTCATAGCACTGATGCTTACAATAAGCTCTTGTGTACCTCCAAGTAATGAAGTAATTACAGATATAAATATCACCAATAGTGATCCATTATATCAGAGATTATATAACCATCAGGATGAGCAAAACGTGGATAGCGTATTGGCTTACTTTAATCATCCTAATCCGAGTTATAGACTCACAGCGGTCAACGCCTTGGCGAGCATGCAAAGTGAAATTGCTATCGATTCATTAATCATTAGATTGTCGGATCCTGTACTCGAAGTTCGTGTGGCGGCTGCGTATGCATTAGGCCAGATTGGAAAAGCAGAAACGGTGGATCCTCTAATGAGTGCATTTGTAAATAGAGATACTGTTGATGTTGATAATAGATTTAACTCTACCATCCTAGAGGCTATTGGTAAGACAGGAAACAAGTCTCTACTAAATGCAATCTCTTCTGTAGAAAATTATAGAACGACGGATACGCTTCTCTTATTAGGACAAGTAAGATCTATCTATAGATTTGCGACGAGAGGTATTACTACTCAGGTAGGTACTGATCGTATGGTAGATCTTGCCAGTAGCGAAACCTTTCCAAAAGAAGTAAGGGTAATGGCCGCGAACTATTTATCTCGTGCAAAAAACATAGACCTAAGTAAAGGTCAATTTAGAATAGCAGAAGCTTTTACCGGCGCTAATGAAGCTAATATACGTATGGCACTTGCTCAGTCTTTGAGTAAAGTATCTGATCCTGATATCTTGAAAATTTTACAATCCCAGTTAATAGTCGAAAAGGATTATAGAGTAAAAGTAAATATTATTAGAGCTTTAGGAAGTTATAGTTATATCGACAATATTGACTTGATTATAGATCATCTAGAAAATGAAAATATACATGTAGCTAATGCTGCCGCACAGTATCTCGTAGATCATGGAAATAGAAGTGATGCAGAGATTTATAAGACTTTTGCCAACAAGAATATAGATCATACTGTAAGGGCAAAGGTATATGCCTCAGTATTGAAGCACTTGCCAGCATACTATACTGGAAGTAAGTCTCGAATACGTACATCGATATTAAACTACTTAGAAGAGCTCAAAGACAAACCATATATCGCTAAGCATTATGTTACGGCACTTGGACAAGATCCATATAATTATGCCTTCCTAAAAGATGCGGCCATAGACAGTGGAGCAGTGGCTGTGCGTACTGCAGGTATGGAGGCACTCTCTAATATTGTGACCGGCGAAAACTTTATCAATACATTTAGGTCTAGAAGTAATATCGTGAAGAACGAAATACTTGAGATCATTAAAGAGCAATTTGTAAAAGGTGATGTTGGAGCAATGGCGATAGGGGCAGGAATATTAAGTAATGAGAAGGTAGGATATAGAGATTTAATTCAAAATGATAGCTTTCTTGTTACCGCAGCGGCTAAGTTAGCATTACCAAGAGAAATAGAGACCTACAACGAAATTAAGAAAGCCTTAGCTTACCTTAACAATGTCAAATACGAAGCGGAAAAGACTAGTTTTAATCACCCAATTAACTGGAATACTCTGTCGACAGTATCTGACTCTACTATAGCGGTAGTGAAGACTAACAAAGGTAATTTTACAATAAAACTGTTTGGTCGTAATACTCCAGGTACCGTAGCCAATTTTATTGATTTAGCAAATGACAATTTCTTTGATAATAAGGCATATCATCGTGTAGTATCTAACTTTGTAATACAAGGTGGATGTCCACGTGGCGATGGGTATGGCTCACTGGACTACTCTATTAGATCAGAGCTACCACAACAATACTATGATGACCAAGGGTACGTGGGTATGGCCTCAGCAGGACTACATACTGAAGGGACTCAATGGTTTGTAACACATTCGCCTACACCTCACTTAGATGGTAAGTATACGATCTTTGGTAAAGTAACAGAAGGCATGGATGTAATACACCAAATAGTAGAAGGAGATAAGATTAACGATGTGATCATCACTATTCAGCGATAAGACAATAGTTGCTAGAGTTTGTAACAATAGCACTTCACAGATATAATATGACATAGTATTATATAGAATCTTATTTTTGCACCCAATTAAGATATTTTAATTTTTTTTTAAACTGAACCTCA
This sequence comes from uncultured Saprospiraceae bacterium, assembly GCA_937995755.1. Lineage (GTDB taxonomy): Bacteria > Bacteroidota > Bacteroidia > Chitinophagales > Saprospiraceae > UBA1994. Next base: position 69,905 of record CALKJD010000002.1, read on the forward strand.
TGAATATTACCACTCTATATAAATCTATATTGGCAGTAACTGTTATTGGCTTATTTACTATGTGTAAGCAGGATGTTAAAACGCCAGAAGCTAAAGTCGATGATGGAGTAAGTATCAATGTACGAGTGGATTCGTCAATGGTAGATTTCACAAAATCAGTAGATTTAAAATACGTTAGTCTACCGCAAATGCATAGATGGAATCTTATATCTAAGTCATTGTTAAAGTTAAATGACAATCCAAGTGGATATGCAGTTACAGATACCATTTCTTGGATACACCCCAATGGTAAAAGCTATATGTCTATGTCTCACTACACTAAGACTAATGAGGAGACTATTGATTATAAAATGTTTTACGAAAAGGTTAGATCTTCCTTTCCTTATACCGACCATAGTTATACAAAATATAATGTTGGAGGTATATCTATGCACGAGATCAAACTCTCTAATGATAATACCCATAACTATAAACTAGTAATACCTAAAGGTAACGAGATCGTTTCTATAGACCTTCAGGCTTATGGTGATGGTTATGATGAGGAAATCGCGAATTTTGTAGAGCAGATTCCAGGCTTAGTTAAAATTCGCTAGAGGAGGATTCTTCAAGTTAAATTTTGATGAAGAATATTGTATCTTCAAAGTAGAAGAATAATGTTTTGAAGCCGATTACAGATCTAAATGATGTTGAAACTTATCTAGAAAGAGAGAAATGTGGTAACCGTCCACTAAAGCGTGATTGACACTAATGGCCACATTCATATTCATTCTACCATTAGTGGTTACAACTTTGCTAAAAGATAGTTCAGGTATAGATTCTAGATTGCCAGACACGGGTTCTTTTTGACTTGTAAAATTAATCCAAGGCATCGCTGAACAATGAATACAATTATCTCCATTGATTGGAGGGTATAGTTCATGGTTAGTTTGTATTCTATCCTTTTCTGCTACAAAGCTTTTGTGAAATGCATTAAAGTCATTATCAAAAGAGATCCATGAAAATCCAAAAGTTTTATCCTCTCTCATAATAGTAGCAGAGGCGTGTACTTCTTCCACATCATATACTCGATTGTCTCTTATACGGTACCTCATGTTTTCCGTCTCGTTGATTGCTTTCATACAATCGTGTAAATATCTAACAAAAAAACTCTTGCCACTCGCTTTGCTTTTTTGGTATGCATTAGTAACATCCACAGGCACGGTTACTGAGTAGAATGGATTACTCAATGCTATGAAGTGTTTATAATGTTGTTTCCTATTCCAAGTGTCAATATTAATTTCTTTCAATTGAGTGTAAATTATAAGTGATCTAACAATTTTAGTGTTCTGTCTAGCGTGAGAAATTGATTTTCATCTAATGTGTCATCATCAATAGACTCATGTTGCCAAGTGGTGTGGAAAGGTATGTGTATGGCTTTAGCACCAATTTCAATCAATGGAAGGATATCTGATTTCAAAGAGTTTCCAATCATAAGAAAATTTTCAGGTTCAATATCTAAATGAGATAGAATCTTAATATAGTCTTCTTTTTTCTTGTCACTCATTACTTCGACATGATGAAAATACTTACTAAGATTTGACTTTTCTAATTTCCTTTCTTGGTCCAGTAAATCTCCTTTTGTACAAAGTATAAGGCGATATTTTTTAGACAAATCGGTGAGTACATTTTCAACATCATCAAGTAACTCTACAGGTTTATTGAGCATGTCTTTGCCAATGTTTATTACTTCCTTCAGTTTGCTATTTGATATTTTTCCATTTGATATTTCAATAGCAGATTCTATCATAGAGAGTACAAACCCCTTGATACCATAGCCATACAAGGATAGGTTGTCCATCTCTTTTTTAAATAGCTCTTGATCGATTTTATTGAATGTTTCGTAAGGCGACAATAGTTGTGCAAACTTCTGCTCAGCATCTCTGAAGAATGTTTCATTGACCCACAAGGTATCATCAGCATCAAACCCTATAACTTTTATATCGGAGTATGTCATTGTGTTTTTATTTATGGTAGATATCTATTGATACCCTTCAGCTTGTAGATCAAATAACTCGGAATACAAATTACCTTGTTCCATTAATTCTTCATGCGTACCAAGTTCGAGTACTTCTCCATTATTGAGTACAAGTATACGATCTGCCATACGAACAGTAGAGAACCTATGTGAAATGATAATACTGGTGCGACCTTTGGTAAGTCCTATAAATCTTTGAAACACTTCATACTCTGCTCTAGCGTCTAATGCTGATGTCGGTTCGTCCAAAATAATAATTGGTGCTTCTGACATGTATGCTCGTGCTAAAGCAATTTTTTGCCATTGTCCGCCAGATAGTTCAGCGCCTTTTTTAAATCGCCGCCCAAGTTCTTGGTCATAGCCATTGAGTAGATCTTTTACGACTTCGTCTGCAAGACTTAGTTCTGCCGCTTTTGTGATTTTATCATCTTGATCTATCTTATCTATATTTCCAACAGCAATATTGATTCTTGTAGTAAGATAATACTTTACGAAATCTTGAAAGATGGCACCAAATAATTTCTGATACTTATCTTTTTCATAATGCCTTATATCTACACCGTCTAAAAGTATCCTTCCACTTGTAGGTTCGTAGAGCCTTAGTAGTAACTTGATAAGAGTAGTTTTGCCACTTCCGTTTTCACCCACCAAAGCCAATTTTTCTCCCTTGCGAAGTGTAAATGAGAGTCCATTAAATACAGGTATATGTCCATTAGGGTAACTAAATGTTACATCTTGAAATTCAATTCCTTCAACGATATTAGTAGGTACGGGTAATTGTTCGAAACCAGATTCGTCGACAAATTCCATGTCAATAAAATCAAAGTAATCATGTAGGTACATTGCATTTTCGGTGATGTTACTAAATCGTGTAAACATCACTTGTAGCTGATTACGCAATCGATTAAATGAGCCTGCAAGGAAAGTTAATTCACCTATGGTTACAAGGCTAACTACCGCTTTCAAAATAATAAATACAAATGCGATATAGTAAGCGATGACACCAATAATATTAAATAATGCACCCCATACAGATCTTTTGACTGTTAGCTTTTTTACAGATTGATAATATTTATCTGCAGTGTCGGCAAACGTCTTACTAATGAAATCTGCCAATCCAAATAACTTTACTTCCTTGGCGGTTACATCACTAGCTCCTATTACTCGCATGTAGTCCAGCTGTCTTCGCTCCGGAGCCATTCTTGAGGTAAGTTTATAGTTAGAACTTGAAAACTTGAGTTCATTTAAGAGTGTGGGTATGATGGATACGATCAATAATAATATAAGAATGGGGTAGAAGTAAATTAAGGCAGATATAAGAGATATAATAGTAATAAGATCCTGTGCTTGGGCCAGAGAGTTTGACATTAGATTTACCCTACCGACTGTTTGTCTACGAGCGCGTTCTAGTTTATCATAAAATTCTGAATCCTCAAGATACTGAAGATCTACACGTGCTGTTTTTTGTATGAGTTCTACAGAAGAGTCATTAGAGTATAAGCTTCCGATCAATGTGTCAGTAACACCAATCAGCCTATTAAATACATCACTAAATATTGCTACTCCAAATTCGATAGCAATAAGTATATAGAGTCGATTTAGTTCTTGAGCCTCAGTACTATTTACAATACGTATTACTTCATCTATGATTTCCTTACCGACCCAAAGTAGGACAATTGGAAATATAGATTTGATGAGCCTAAGTAGTACATTGACAACAAACATCTTTGGGCTCGATCTATACACAGCTTTGAAGAATCTAGGCAAGTATTTTAAGGCCACAAAATTCTGTAAGTAAGATGATTTTTTATTTGTCATGTATTAAAGACGAATGAATGTGTAAAATGGTTCATTTAATCAATAGATCTTGACGAGGATCGATTGTTAGTTAGAAATTTAATCTACTCTTAACAAAAAATGATTGGTCTCCGATTTCATTAAAACTGTATTCTAGTTGAAATGAAAAAGTGTTATAGAGTAACACATCTAAAGCTGGACCATAACCAAATAACCATTGGTTGTTTAATGGATTACCATTGGTGTAATGTCTTTCGTTTACATAACCATAATCCATATTCCATCTTAACCATGCTTTCAAAGACACCTTTTTGTATTGTCTTAGTCTCATACTATCCCATCGTCTAGTGATGTCTATAATGGATAGCTTTAAGGCATTTTTATGAATAACATAATCAGTGCCATCTATAACGTAGAGTTCGTATCCAGTAATAATATTACCACCATAACCAAGACCTGTATTGTTAGCAAATGATATTTTATCTCTAAGAATATTTGTCTTTCCTCTCAATCTTGTTTCTATGATTAACGCATCCCAAAGTTTCCAATACTTTTCTATCGATCCTATTACAGATAAGTTGTTGTAGTCGCCTTCAAACCCAAAGCCATCTTTTTTGATGTTAGCTTTTAGTCTGTACCCTCCTTCTGGATACAGAGTAAATATTCTTTTGTCATAATCGGCGTCGTATTCAAGTTGAAAGAATTTTACACCTGTGTTACCATTAATAAAGTATTCGGAATTTAGGTTTTGTACTACGTAATCGTCCACACTATTTTGATGGTATGAAAGTCTGACCACCTGAAAGAATCGTAGTCCGATTCGTTTACTTAAGGATGTACTCGCCCTGAACCTTCTAAGTAAAATGCGTTCATCTTCTAACTGTTGGAATAGTGTTTTGTTTCCTTCAGTGATATAGCCTATTTCTTTTTGTTCGGCATAGACTACGTTGGTGGAGAGGCCCCATCCACCCTTTAGATATGGAAAGGCGTATTTCACTTCATACTTACGCACATAACCGAACTGCAATTTTAGTTTTAGTCGATCTTTGTTTCCTGTAAGATTAAGGTGGTCTATACGAGCACCATAGTTGACCCTTTTCAGACTTCGTTTTTGTTCTTTCCACCAAACATTAAAACTTCTATCTGCAAGTTCGAAAATGGGTGCTGGATATATGTACCAATTTTCCTGTAGATTGACTTCTAGATCTAGTTGGTCAGAATCTTGGTCCCAATTTTTAATATTGATTTTTACAAAAGTAAAAAGACGAGTATTTAGTATTCGCTTTTCTTCTAGAATGATTAGAGAATTGAGGTCATCCAAAGAAAGTGTGTCTCCCTTTTCGAGAGCCATTTCATATTGAATGACACGATCTTTAGTTTTTGTGTTGCCGATGAATATAATATCATTGATGACTATATTATCTGATTGAGAATATAGATTATTGAGTCCAATAACTAATGATAAGATGATAAATATACCTCTAATAAATGTAGAGGAATGAAAGAGTGTAATGTGTTTAGAACATTTAATGTAATTAGACATTGAGGTAGCTCATAAGTGAATCGTACCTGTCCTTGAGAACATCTTCGTAATCGTTTTCTGTAAATGCGCCATGGATATTATAGTCAAACCTTTCTAAAGAAGCTACAATCCGTCCAATGCTCATTTGATTTAACTTCAGAGTAATTTGAATCTTTGTACTGTCTTCCATTCTAGTTAGGAATGTAGCTAAAATGGATCCACCTTCTCCTTCTACAATTCGAGCAATTTCTGCTAGGGAGTAATTGGTCCTATCTGTTTCTATCACTAGTATAGAGCCAGACTCAGCAAATGAGTAGCTCACAGCGTAGTAAGCAATTAAATCTTCTTGAGTAATAAGGCCTAAGTATTTCCCTTCATTATCTACGACAGGAATAACAGTGAGTTTGTTTTCCGCCATTAATTTCATCACCTCAAAGAGATGATCATTTTGATTGGCATATGGTCTCAACATACTAAGTCTATATGAACCAATAGCTTCGTTCATATCCTTGTCTAATATATCTTCTTCAGATATCATACCGAGCAGTTGCTCATTATTTACTATTGGTAGGTGTTTAACATGGTAAATACCCATCATTGCTATGGTTTCTTCACCTGTGTCAGAGGTGCGAAGAGAGTCAATAGTCTGCGATATGAGTTCTTTAGCGATCAAAGGAAATTGTATTTTATGTATTAACGTCTTAAAAGCTTCTTACGCTCCGTCACAAACTCTTGTTCGGATAGTAAGCCCTTTTTTCTAAGTTCGGCTAATTTGTTTAGTTGTGATAGTAATATGTCATCCGTGAGATTTGCTTCTTGTTCTGGTGCGTCTATTCGCTTACTTTCTCTTGATTGTTGAGCTTGTTTAGCACCTAGTTTATATCCATTGGCTTTGAATTCATCAAACTCAGGCTGTATTCTCAAAAATGCGAGATCATCGTGTGTTTGTATTTTTTCAAAATCGTTGAAACCTAGTTCTACAGCACGATTAAGGTGAAAGAAAGCTTTATCTTTTTTCTCTGTTAAAGAGTATGCTGCAGCGATATTCCAGTGCAACGCTACATCACCTTCACTTATCGCTAAGCCTTGTTCAAAATCCGCTATGGCGCCATCGAGATCAAATTCTTTGTATTTAAGAATACCACTTTTCTTAAAAGGATTAGACTTGCTAAAATTATTATTTGACCTTCTAGAAGGCGCTGCAGGTCGTGATTGCCTTCTTGGAGGTGCTGTAGTTCGATTTGTAGACCTATTGGTCCGTGTACGTTGTTGATTCCGAGTATCTTGATTTCTATTTTGTTTGTTTTTTTGTCTACTGCTATTTATCATAAAGAAAATACCACCAAAAACCAATAAAGGTAAGACACCAGAACCAAAAAGGTTAAGTGCAATTATCGCCGCCACAATTATAAATACTACTGGATTTCCTCTTCTTTGACTCATCTAAAATATTTTACACGTTAATATAGCAATATCATCGTTAAACTCTTGTTCTCCTCTGAAGTCGTCTATTTCTTCCTTTAATTTCGCATTGAAGGTGTCAGGATCATCATTACCATTCACCTTCACGAAGTTCTTAATCTTTTCATCACCATAATATTCCATTTTATCGTTTTGAAGTTCTACTAGACCGTCAGTAAAACTCAGAATCAGAGCATTGCTAGATAAGTCTATCTTCTCTTCATTTATCTCAGGTAATTTATCAAAAGCTCCGATTACTGTACATCCTTGATTCAGTTCTTTTATTTTACCGTCCATATATAGTAATGGTGGGTAATGACCAGCGTTGATGTACTTCATAGTCATCTTTTCCGTATCTATCTCGGCGATAAAGAACGTAATAAACTTATCCGCTTTTGTAATTCTATGTACTGATTGATTGAGGGCAAATACGAATGTCTCTAAATCTCTATATTGAAATATTAGACTCTGAATCATTGCTTGAAAGTTCGCCATTAATAAAGCGGCAGCGACCCCTTTGCCAGAGATGTCTGCAATACACATAGCAAACTTACGATCGCTAAATTGAATATAATCAAGATAATCACCTCCTACATTGAAGTGAGGACGGTAAATGCTCGAAAGATGAAAATATTCACTTTTGGGCATTTCTTCAGGGATCAGCATATGTTGTACATCACTGGCTAATTCCATCTCACGATTATATCTCTCTTGTTCCAGTTGACGCTTAAACAGGCGCTTATTCTCGATCGCTACAGCTATAATGTTGGTAATCGTGGTAATGAATTGTATACGGTTATATAAATCCTCCTTCTCTTTGATACCTCCGATTACCGCATATGCAATGGGTGTGTCTTTATGGAATACAGGTATGACGATATCAAAGTCCTGTAGTTGCTTATCATCATCACTTTTGATCGTATGTAGCCTATTGTGTTCGAGTAGAAGAGGAATAAGTTCACTTTGTCTACTCGGATCAAACCCTATAGAAGTAGCACAGTCCCAACCTTCGTCGTCGATAACGAACAAAGCCATCTTGTTAATGGCCATTTCCCAACTCAGGAATGACTTATACATGTTAAAGAGGCCTTCTCCAGATACATTATCGTTAATCGCCTGTGTTATCGTTAACAGCGACTTGATTTGTAGTTGTTTAAGACTAAGATCCTTCTCTAATTTTTCTAATAATGCTAGTTCTCTATTCATGTATGAGTTTGTGAGCCACTAAGATATAGAATTGCTTTTGTTTCGTTGGTCCTGTTCGTACTTAAAGACAGGCTATTTGTCTAATTTTAATATAGTTTTAAATATAACATTCTTGTAAAAAACAAAGTCTCTACTAAGAAGTTATACCTTTGAGATTATTAAAACTCATAAAAACGAAAACTTGTGACTGGCTCTATTGACGACCAACTATCTTCATTATCATCATCCCAACAAAGCGTAACATGGCGTAGTCCATCTAATATCGCTATTGTAAAGTACTGGGGAAAACATGGAGTTCAACTCCCTCGAAATCCATCTGTAAGCTTCACATTAGATGCTGCACATACTGACACAACGGTTAGTTTTGTGGAGAAAGTTTCTAAAGATGATGAAATCAGCATAGATTTCTATTTTGAAGGAGCGCCAAATGAGGCTTTTGCTAACAAGATCGCTAAATTTCTAGAGGGACTTCATTCTGAATTTAGTTTTTTACGAGATTATGAGTTCAAAATCGAAAGCAGCAATTCTTTTCCTCATTCATCAGGAATAGCCTCATCGGCTTCCGCAATGTCAGCACTTGCCTTGTGTCTATGTAGTATAGAGAAAATATTGACAGGATGGCCAACGGACTCAACGGACTTCCTTAATAAAGCTTCTCATATCGCTAGATTAGGTAGTGGGAGCGCAGCAAGGTCAGTATATCCTGATGTGGCCATATGGGGCGCTCATGAAGCAATAGATGATTCCACGGATCTACAAGCTATACCTTTTGACAATCAATTGCATGAAGCGTTCAAAGGGTATCATGATGATATACTTATCGTAAGTGCTGATGAGAAGTCAGTTTCGTCTAGAGCTGGCCATGCATTGATGGAAGGCAATCCATATGCTCCAGTAAGGTATGAACAGGCCAACAGGAATATGATAGCCACATTAGAGGCCCTCAAAACAGGAGATATTCTAAAATTTGGTAAGATCCTCGAAGAAGAGGCAATGACTCTACATGCGCTTATGATGTGCTCTGATCCAAGTTACATTTTGATGAAAGCAGGAACTTTAGCGGTAATTGAAAAAGTAAGAGCATTTAGAGAGGAGACCTATTTGCCATTGTATTTTACTTTGGATGCTGGACCTAACGTTCACTTACTATATCCTGATGAAGTGGCAGATCAGATTTGGCCATTTATTGAACGCGAACTTGTACCCCATTGTGTAGGTGGTAAAGTGATACGTGATAGAATCGGTGCAGGACCGAGATTGTTGGATTAGTAAAGGACTATTATGAATGAGGCGTTACGTTGGACATTTAACCGTTTGCATCTTATAGTCTCAGTATTAATAGTCGTACCCACCGCTGTTATTTACGGCTTTTCGCCATCGACTTTACTTCCTCAGCATTTAAATATCTCAGTAGAGACTATTGATCTATCTAATTTCTTGAGAGCAATCATGTGTTTTTATTTGGGTGCTTCGGCGATATGGATCATGGGTGTTATTAAAAATGAATACTGGAAAGTGGCTACTCAGTTTAATTTTTTATTTATGATTACCTTGGGAATCGGACGAGTACTCAGTATGGTTTTAGATGGTATGCCTAGTGATGGATATATTTTTGGTGTAGTTGCAGAGTTGGTTTTGGCTGCACTATCATATTACCATTTAAGCAGAAAGTCTATCACGCATCTTTCATACTAAGAGAGACTCTTTTGCGAGGCTCATCTACATCCATTACTTTTACTTTCACTTGTTGATTAAGTTTTAGTACTTCTGCTGGATCTTTAATAAATCTATCTGTAATCTGTGAGATATGTACTAGACCACTTTCTTTGATTCCAATATCAACGAATGCACCAAACTTGGTAATGTTATTTATAACACCAGGAAGTACCATGCCGACTTGAAGATCCGCAATAGAATTAATCCCATCTGAAAAATGCATCGTCTCTACTTCCCCTCTAATATCAAGTCCTGGTTTAGCAAGCTCTACGATGATATCTTTTAGAGTAGGTAGTCCAACTTCAGAAGTAACATATTGTTTTAGATCTATACTTTCTAACAGGGATTTATTGTGAAGAAGGCTTTCGACTTTTACTTTGGTATCTTTAGCCATTTGCGTTACTATTGGATAAGATTCAGGATGGACCGCCGTAGTATCAAGAACATTTTTTCCTTCTCTTATTCTCAAAAATCCTGCAGCTTGTTCGTATGATTTGGCACCCATACGAGCCACTTTTTTCAATTGTTTTCTATCAGAGAATGCACCTTGTTCAGTTCTGTACTTTACCACATTTTCCGCTAATGTAGGACCTAGACCTGACACATATGCGAGGAGATGTTTGCTTGCGGTATTTAGATTAATACCCACTGCATTTACACTGCTTTCTACAGTGCGATCAAGACTATCTTTTAGTAAGTTTTGATCTACGTCATGTTGGTATTGTCCGACACCGATAGACTTTGGATCTATCTTTACTAACTCGGCCAATGGGTCCATTAATCGTCTACCGATAGACACCGAACCTCTCACTGTCAAATCTTGTGTAGGAAATTCTTCTTGTGCTACTTTGGAAGCAGAGTAGATAGATGCACCACTTTCGTTGACGAGGTGGATGTCTACTTCTTTATCAAAGTCTATAGATTTGCATAAGGCCATTGTTTCTTTTCCTGCAGTGCCATTACCGATCGCTATTGCTTCTGATTTATACTTTTTAGCAAGTTTGTAAATTTTGTCCTTTGCATCTTCTACACGCATTTGAGGTGGGTGTGGAAAGATTACGGTGTCATACAGTAAGTCTCCATTTTCGCTGAGACAAACAACTTTACAGCCAGATCTAAATCCAGGATCTATTGCTAATACAGGCTTAGTACCCAGAGGTGCAGATAGTAGTAATTGTTTTAGGTTTTCGCTAAACACATTGATCGCTTCTATATCTGCTTTTTGCTTAGATAGTTTTCGATATTCATTTTCTATAGATGGATAGATCAATCGTTTTAAGCTATCGTCTATCGCATCTTGGATATGGTCCGCACATTCCCCTTTAGAAGTAATATATTTTTTGTCTAATATAGGAGTTACTTGTGCATTGTCTACTGTAATCTTTACTCTTAGGTATCCTGCTTTCTCTCCGCGATATATTGCTAATAGTCTATGCGAAGGACACCTTCCTAATGACTCTGAAAATTCAAAGTAATCTTTGTATTTGACGGCTTCTGTTTTTTTCTTAGTGACCACCTTGCTAGTTATTATTGCAGACCGACTATATATTTTTCTAATCCTATCCCTCACATATTGACTTTCACTTATCCATGCTGCTATTATATGCTTGGCTCCATCAATGGCGGCATCTGCTGTTTTAACTTTAGCGTTGCGATATGATTCGGCAATTTTATATAGAGAAGAGTTGTTTTGTTGTAGGATTGTCTTTGCGAGGGGCTCTAACCCATTTGCTATAGCAACACTGGCTTTTGTAGTAGCCTTTCGTTTAAAAGGTAAGTATAAATCTTCGAGCGTGTTTTCATCCCAAGTGTCATTTATTTGTTGCTTCAGCTTAGGAGTTAGGTTGCCTTGTTCAGTTATTACCTTTAGGATATATTCTTTTCTTTTGATAAGATCCTGTAGCCCTTGGTATGTTTTCTGTATATGCGTTATTTGATTTTCATCTAGTGATCCAGTACGCTCTTTTCTATATCGTGCAATAAAAGGTATAGTCGCACCCTCTTTGAGAAGCGCAACTGTATTTTGCACTGAAGCTAGAGGAAGATTGGTTGTTTTTTGAATCAGATTAATGAGCATGGATTTACATTGTATAGTTGGCCACAATGATACGGTTTTTGACGTGGTCTTATGCTTATCCGATCAGTACTTTATTAGAGAAGTTTTACATGGATCATAGATACAAAAAGGTAGATTCAGTAAAATGACTTCAAGTATATATTTTGATAGATGTACTATGGTCGCCATAGAAATAGGTATAAATAAATAACGCCTGCCCTTGGGTAGGGCAGGCGCATCAAAACAAAACGAAAAACCAACTTTTATCTTTAAAGGTAACCTTGTTGTTAACCTTGGCCTATATAACATCCAATACTTTGATATTGTTACATAGACTTTCTTAATTTTATCTTAATTGTCTTCTTGGCACCATTTCGAACTACTTCTAATTTTACTTCGTCGCCAACTTTATTAAACTTCATAACACGTTTAATGTCATCTAGTTCAATGATTTGATTATCATTAACTTTTTTGATGATGTCGCCTGGTAGTAGACCGCCAAAGTGTGCAGCACTTCCTCTGTATACATCGTCCACATAAAATCCACTATCTTCAGATAAGTCAAAATCTTCTTTTATATCTTTCACATCGTACCCTTCCACACCTAGATTCACTCTTTCAATATCACCATTTTCTATTATGTCTTTAATGATAACTTTTGCAAGGTTAGATGGGATAGCGAAAGAATAGCCTGCATACACTCCTGTCGGTGTCGCTATGGCAGAGTTTATTCCTACGAGTTTACCTTGATCATTGACTAATGCTCCTCCACTATTCCCTGGATTTACAACAGCGTCTGTCTGTATAAATTCTTCGATAGTTTTTTCTCCTTCTATGATATCAAGATCTCGTCCTATGGCACTTATTATTCCTGCAGTCACAGTAGACTTAAGGTATCCAAAAGGGCTACCAACGGCCAGTACCCATTCACCTACTTGTACTTGATCGCTGTCTGCATATTCTATCTTTGGGAATGATTCGCTAGCACCTTCGATTTTTATTACGGCTAAGTCTGTAGACGGGTCTGTACCTACTTTTGTAGCTTTCATTACTCTGCCATCATTAAGTGTTACATTGATAACATCTGCAAATCCGACTACATGATTATTAGTTACAATGTACCCATCTGATGATATGATTACTCCAGATCCTGATCCACTTTTAGGTCTATGGAAGTTATTGCCAAATAAATCTCTACCGCCAAAGAAATCATCAAAAGGAGAACTTCTTCTATTACGTCTAGATTCCTCTTGGCGCTGCATTGCTAGTGTTCTACTTTCTTCAGCTTTTATATGCACTACTGCATTTGTCGCTTTAGATGATGCCTTGACAAAATCAGTATTTACTCCAGGACTTATGGCATTGGATGCTTTTACAATTCTTGCTGGACTATAAGATTCTATTATAGTGGGAGACTCTGTTAATTTTAATCCTGTGATCACAACTAGACCACCGATTATACCTGCGATTGTAAGTGATATTATTTGCTTCATTTAATAGTTGTTTTAGAGTTAATAATTCATAATACGAATTATTTCGTTGAACTAAGAAACGGTATATAGGAAGGATAGTATTATTGATATCGAGAGTTTAACATTGTATTAACTGAGGAAGTATCAGATCTATATATTGGGATATACTAAGACAGTAATCTTAAGTGCAGTAGGAGCAATTAATGTTAATTGGCTTGATCCTCTTTACGCTCCTTTAGTATCAAGCTTGCTCTAATAGGATAGTGATCGGAATATCCATTTTTGATAAGGTTGTAGCTGAGTACATCAAAGTCTTGATCAGACATAATATAATCTATACGAAGGAAGGGAATACGACCGCCATATGTGCTGGAGATACCTAATCCTTTTTCGCAAAAGGCATCAGACATAGATTCACTTAGTGTGCTGTATGTAAATGAACTTGGAGGATCATTAAAATCTCCGGCAAGTAAAACAGGATAAGGCGATTTGATCATATGTGCCTTTACTTTTTTAGCTTGCTCGCTACGCTTTACGTTAGCTTTTTTGTACTTGTTTAATATGCCCCCTATGCCAGACCAAGTTTCTTTTTCATTCAGATTTACATTATCTAAAACCTCTACGGCGTCTCTTGATATATTATTGGAATAAAGATGTGCGCTATATACTCTTATCGTATCTGCGGCAAGTATGATGTCAGCCCATACACAGGAATTGGTGTTAGTACCAAAATCTATTTGACCTTGGTCCCCCATCGGATATTTACTCCATATGGTAGCACCCTTTTTCTCAAGTTTGTGCTTATATATATCTTTAAATCCTTTTTCTATAATCTCTCTACCGAAGAAGCCAGTCTCTTGTGTACATAAAACATCTACATCATTATGTTCACTAATAAATTTAATAAATTCGGCTGAACGCTCTGTTCTTTTTTCTTTATCTCTGGAGTAGGCCCAACCTGCATTTTGGATATTATAACTCATTACATTGATTACATGCGGTGAGCTATTATTAGTGGTAGAATTGAAGTTTGCAAAACTCATCAGATGGTTCCAGCCAATGAGAATACTCACTATACTTAGCCAGCTTCGACTTGGCTTACTGATCAACCAGTATACCAGAAAAATTAAATTGATAGTAAGGAAAACAGGGTAGAATAATCCAAAAAATGACAGTGGCCAAAACTTCGTAGGATCGACCATAGGGGATATGTACGATAGTAGGAGTACTATAGCAACAAGTACATTTAAAGACCACAATATTTTACCTAATAATTTCACTTACAGACTTTGTTAAACTGGTTTGGATTGTATCGTTGTTTACTTTTTACTTGCAGTAAACAATATCTCTTTCTCTTCATCTGTAAGGCTATCGTAACCTTTTACTTTTATTTTATCGAGGATGACATCTACTTGTTTTTGTAAATCAAGTGAAGCTGAAGATGTTCGGTTCTTTTTTATTGGGCTTTTCTTTGTGGCTACATGAGTCACTTTGAGCGTTGTTTTTTTCTTTTTAGGTACGCCATTATATTTATCTGCGATCCAATTGATCGTATCTTGCATAGGCTCAGTAATATCCGTTCCTTTTCTGAGTTTCCACACATAAAATATACCGAATGCTAATCCACCTAGATGTCCCCAAGACCCTCCTGTATTCACATTGCCCTGAGTCCCTAAGATGTTGACAAATATAACAGCAACGGCAATCCACTTAATTTTGACATCACCAAGAAACAATAATCTCACCGTATAATCTGGAGAGGTCATAGCTGCTGCGGCTACGATACACAATACTGCAGCAGATGCTCCGTGAGCTGATCCACCAGCAACATCAGAAAGTAAATTGGCAGCTAAGAAATATACTACTGCTCCTGCCAAGCCTCCAAGAAGGTACAAGGGTAAGACTCGTCTATCATTAAGCAAGTCTCCAACAATACGACCAAACCAATAAAGGATCAGCATATTAAAAGCCATGTGCCACATACCTACATGTGAAAACATATGGGTGATAATAGTCCATGGTCGTGTAAGTAGTTTGATGGGACTAGAGGGGAGATAAACCCAATTGCTAAATGAAGCGTAGACTGTCGGAACGAAAGCATTAAACAAGGCTAAAAACATAAACACCGCAACATTCACAATGATGATGCGAGTAATCATATTCCCAGAGTTGAAGCTCCGTTTTATATCGTCTATAATAGATGTCATCATAAGTGTGCGTCTATCTTAAGCTTTGCATTTTCCATACAAATCTAATCATTACAAATCCAACTATGGCTCCTCCAATATGCGCAAAATGCGCAACGTTTCCTTGAAAACCCGTGGCTTGAGAGAAAAGACCGAGTGCAATTAATCCAACTGCAAGGTATTTTGCTTTAATAGGTATAGGTGGGAATAGTAGCATTAGCTTCATATTAGGAAACAATGTCGCAAACGCAATCAGAACTCCGTACACTGCCCCAGAGGCACCAAGCATAGGCGTATTTATAATTGACGCTATTTGATAGTTAGAACCAACATCTAATGCTCCTTGATATTGAAACCAGATCAATCCCCAATGTAGAAGAAGTGCGCCTAGGCCACTAGTGAAATATAGGATTAAGAATTTCTTGGCTCCAATAGCTTGTTCTACTATTGGTCCTAAAAAAAATAAAGTCAACATATTAAAAAGTAAATGTTGAAAATCAGCATGTAAAAACATGTGTGATACAATCTGATATGGTTCAAAATAATTTGAAAGAGGAAAAAATAGAACTCCCTTTATTTTTATAGTAGGCAAAGCCATTGTACCAAAGAATATGATCACATTTATGATCAATAAATTTTTAACTACTTCTGTTATTCTATTCATATTATGAGGTAAAACGTTTTAGTAAGTCATCTAATTCCATGGTAATGAAGCATTTTCGACCATTGGGACTTTTATATGGAACAGTACAAGCAAACAATTGATCAATTAATTCATGCATTTCGTCAGCTGAGAGTGAATTTCCTCGCTTGATACATGCTGCATTCGCCATAGAACGTGCCAGATTACGATCGATTCCAAGTTGCAATTCCATATTGGAGTGATACTGTTGTATCAAGGTCTCAAGTAGTTTTTCTGGTGATTGATTATCTAGTCCTACTGGTAGACCATGTATAATAAAGCTATTCTTTCCAAAATGCTCTATTTCGAAGCCTATGGCATTTACTTTATGTAATATATCATGAAGTAAAGCTGCATCTCCTGGAGTAAGGTCTACAGATATGGGAAAAAGTTGTTTTTGTGACATGCCCACATGCTGATTGAGTTGCTCGAGGTATCCTTCGTATAATATACGTTCGTGAGCCGCTTGTTGATCGATCAATAGAAATCCTGATTTGATCTGGTTGACGATATAAGTATTATGGAGTTGATATGGCTCTTTTCTACTCTTGCTAGCCATAAACACAGGTTGATCATCATCTTGATTCATGAGATCACTTTCTACCGTGATAGCTTGATCCTGATTAGCACCAGCTTGTAAGTCTTGGTACAGATCTTCCCAAGAGTTGATATTATCTCTTTGTTGTTGTGTCAGTTTTGGTCCGCTTGATATTCCACCATTTTGCTCTTTTTCTACACCGTCGCTTCGCATATCATGAGTCATACGGCTTGAAAAATTAGAATCCATACCAAAGTCTAGGGTAGGGGTTACAGTATAGGCACCTAGAGCATGCTTGACAGTTACTTTTACAAAGTTGTAGATCAGACGCTCTTCTTCGAATTTTATTTCGGTCTTGGTAGGATGCACGTTGATATCTATCATTGATGGTGATAGCTCGAGAAATATCACATAGAAAGCGTAATTATCCTTAGGAATCAGTTCATCGTAGGCTACTCTAATCGCATGATTGAGATAGTTGCTTTTGATAAATCTCTTATTGACAAAGATATATTGGTCGCCTTTCTTTTTCTTGGCAGCCTCAGGTTTGGATATATATCCAGACAGAGTAAGTATGTCAGTGTCTTCGCTTACCGGCACTAATTTATCATTAGTATTTTTGCCAAATATGCCAACAATACGTTGACGAAGATTGCCAGGAGGAAGGTGATATACTTCATTACCATTATGGTACATCGTGAAGAAAATATCTGGATGCGCTAATGCTAATCTATTGAACTGGTCCATAATATGACGGAGTTCAACAGGATCAGATTTTAGAAATTTGCGTCTAGCAGGTACATTGTAAAATAGGTTCTTCACTGAGAAACTGGTTCCTACATGAGTTTCTATGGGTTCTTGCTTTTTGACAGTTGACCCCTCTATTACTATCCGTGTACCTAGTTCATCGTCTATAGGCTTAGTTAACATTTCTACTTTGGCAATCGCCGCAATAGAAGCTAAGGCCTCTCCACGAAAACCCATAGAACGGATGCTAAATAGGTCGTTGGCTTCGCGTATTTTGGAGGTAGCATGTCTTTCGAAACTCATTCGAGCATCTGTAGCTGTCATACCTTTACCATTATCTAGTACCTGTATGAGGGACTTA
Source organism: uncultured Saprospiraceae bacterium (assembly GCA_937995755.1). Lineage (GTDB taxonomy): Bacteria > Bacteroidota > Bacteroidia > Chitinophagales > Saprospiraceae > UBA1994. Next base: position 87,663 of record CALKJD010000002.1, read on the forward strand.
CCTGCTTCTTTGATGATCAGTTTGATCTCTTTAGCACCAGCATCTAGCGAGTTTTCCATTAGCTCTTTCACTACAGATGCCGGCCGCTGGATTACCTCTCCGGCAGCGATCTGATTAGCAATAGAATCTGGAAGAAGCTGAATGATGTCAGCCATAGTTGTTAGTTTTCTTACTATAAGTTATATAAAATTACATAGCGCAAACAGAATTTTCGTCCTATATATTGATCGTTATGTATGATCAAAACGCTTAGTTGAAGCTGCAAGATACATCAGTCCAAAGGTAAATTCTAAGGTTTTTGTCGAAGGTATTCGACATTGTATCCACAATTACGGATGGCTTTTGTAGAAAACGTTATTACTAGGGAGTAGTAGTATGGTTTTCACCGAAAAAGATGTATTTAAATGAAATGGAAAATAGAGATGCATTATTACTCTGAATAGGTGATAGATAGAACACGACAGGTATATATTCTGATCGAATTCTTGGGTTACATCAAATTATTTCCTATATAATAAAGTTACATACTAAAATAAGGCTAATTTCGCGGATTAATCTTATTCATATGCATTATCCAGAACGATACCTCGTTACCGCTGCACTTCCTTACGCGAATGGCCCTCTACATATTGGTCATTTAGCGGGTGCTTACATTCCTGCTGATATTTATGTCAGGTTTCAGAGGATGATGGGAAAAGACATAGCATATATATGTGGATCTGACGAAAACGGTGCGGCTATTACACTTAGGGCGTTGAAGGATGGGGTGCAGCCACAGGAAATTGTGGATAAGTATAACGATATCTTCAAGAAATCTTTTGAGGAAATGGGGATTTCGTTTGATATGTTTCATAGAACGACGGATCCTCTTCACCATGAGACCGCTCAAGAGTTTTTTAAAACATTATATGATCAAGGTGAATTTGTAGAGGAAGAGTCGGAGCAATATTATGATGAAGAGGCTAATCAGTTTTTAGCAGATCGATATATAAAAGGAACATGTCCTAAATGTGGTTATGATTCTGCTTATGGAGATCAATGCGAAAACTGCGGATCTACATTAAGTCCAACAGAGCTTATAGATCCAAAATCAACTATTACAGGATCTGCCCCAGTAATGAAGACTACGAAGCATTGGTATCTACCTTTGGATAAATACGAGGGATGGTTAAGGGAGTGGATAACAGATGGTACTGTAGATGGTGTAGAGATGCACGATCCTGCAAAGTGGAAGAACCATGTGCTCGGACAATGTAAGTCATGGCTAGATGGTGGATTACATCCAAGGTCTATGACTAGAGATCTAGATTGGGGAGTAGATGTACCACAAAGTATTGAGGGCTCAAAGGGGAAAAAGCTGTACGTGTGGATGGATGCACCTATTGGCTATATATCTGCTACTAAAGCTTGGGCTCAACAAAATGGTAAAAACTGGGAAGATTATTGGAAGGATGACAAAAGTGAATTGATACATTTTATCGGTAAGGATAATATTGTATTTCACTGTTTGATATTTCCATCGATACTCAAGGCGCACGGAGGATATATCCTACCTAAGAACGTACCGGCTAATCAATTTATGAATCTCGAAGGGGATAAAATCTCAACCTCTCGAAACTGGGCAGTATGGGTTCACGAATATCTAGAAGACTTCAAAGGTCAACAAGATGAACTTAGATATTACCTAATAAAGAATATGCCTGAGCTTAAGGATAGCGAGTTTACGTGGGCAGGATTCCAAGAAATGAATAATAATGAGCTAGTGAATAATCTAGCCAACTTCGTCAATAGAGTAATAGTATTAACGAATAAATATTACGATGGAGTCGTACCAGACTTCGATCCAGACTTAATGATCGTTGGTCCAGAAGGTGAAGCTGAAACCGCTTTTCACGATAGTGAGATCCTTAGACTATTCGATGATGTGCATGTATTGTGTCAGCACATTAGAGATTATGACTTTAGAGCGGCCTTAGGTCAGTTGATGCTAATATCCTCTAAGGGTAATCAGATACTGCAGTTTAATGAGCCATGGAAGCTTCAAAAAACAGATCCTGAAACGGTAAAAGTGGTAATGAACCTTGCCTTACATTATGTAGCTGTATTAAGCACAGTAATGAGACCGTTCCTTCCGTTTACATCTGATAAGCTCCAGACGATGCTTAATCTTAAAGCGATCGAAGAAAAAGACGAGTTAGTAAGTATGTTAGACTTATTAGCTGCAGGAGAGCCTTTACTAGAAGCTGGTCATAAGATAGGCCAACCTACTCACCTGTTTAGCAGAATAGACGATTCTGTGATCGCAGCACAAAAGGCGAAACTTGTAAAACTTGCAGAGGAAGCTCCAGTGGCTACAGTTGTTCCTGCAGAGGCTGCCCCAATAAAAGATGAAATTGCATTTGATGATTTTATGAAGTTGGACATCCGGACAGCGACAATACTTACAGCAGAGAAGGTAAAGAAGGCAGATAAATTGCTGAAATTAGAGGTTGACATGGGATCTGAGCAACGCACTGTTGTGTCAGGAATAGCAGAGCATTACACACCAGAAGAAGTAATCGGTAAGCGAGTATCTATCTTGGCGAATCTAGCTCCACGAAAGATCAGAGGCGTAGAGTCCAAAGGAATGATTTTAATGGCTGAAGATGCAGAAGGTAAGCTTAGTTTTGTCAGTCCAGAAGATGGATGGCAGAATGGGGCTACTGTGAGATAGGCGAAACACTGAATTCAATATCCTTATTCGTTGGCAATAGCTATAGTGTACATTGAGATTTTTATACTTGGAAATGTTTTCTTTAATGCCAATGCGCACGCCTCTAGGGTTGCGCCAGTGGTTACTACATCATCTACTAGTAAGATATGCTGGTTATTGAGATCCATATCCGTCTTTACTTGAAAGGATTTTTCTACATTTTCAATTCGTTGGATACGAGACTTCTTGGTTTGCGAAGTAGTGTTTTTGATCTTTAATAAAATATCTAGTCTATAGGGAATATGAGAATATTCTGAAATGCCCTTAGCGAAGGCTTCACATTGGTTATACCCTCTGATGCTCTCTTTGATTTGATGTAATGGTACAGGGATGATGAGATCAATGTCCTCAAAGTAATCGACCTCCGATACGTGTTTGGCTGCCATTTTACCTAGAAATACTCCAATAAAGAACTTTCCTCCATACTTGAGTCTATGCATTAGCTCTTGTACAATACTATCTTTTCGAAAATTGAGATAAGCCGCGCCTTTTTCTATTGTTACTCTGCCAAGGAAGTGATTTGTAAATCTGTTTTCAGATAATTTATGGTGATCTGTGATGGGTAGATCATACATACATTTTGTACACAGTAGATTCTCGTGACTTAGACGAATATTGCACCCTGCACAGGTCTCAGGAAAGAGGTTTTTGATTATGTTTTTGAAAGCCGTTTTTACATTCATTCACTTAAGATAAGAAATAATAAGAAGTGTGAATAAGACAAATCGAAGTTTGATTGATTATTAATCCATTATTCTAGAATATTCAATGAATAAAGCCACCAGAATCAACCAATTCGGATTACCTTTGTTATCTACATTAAGTCTAAATAAGACATTTAAGATAATGACAGTCTACGATCTACAAGAGGGCCAATCGGCATTAATTAAGAGCATATTGACAGATAGTTATACCTGTAAGCTCCTTACACTAGGTCTATTGCCTAAGGCTAAAGTTACCTATGTGAGATCTGCGCCCTTAGGAGGAGCGAGATATCTCAAGATAGACGACCATTACGTGGCTATTAGGGAAGAGGAAGCTAAGACGATCTTGATAGAAGAAGTAGTAATATAATATGCCAGATAATAGACTTTCAGTTGCCCTTATAGGTAACCCTAACGCCGGTAAATCTACCATATTCAACCTGTTAACAGGTTTGCGTCAGCATGTATCTAATTTTCCAGGAATTACAGTAGACAAGAAGATTGGAGTATTTCAATTGGATAAAGGAGAGAAGGTTGATCTGATTGACTTACCAGGAATATATAGTCTATTCCCTAATAGTAAAGATGAAAAACTAGTAGTAGATATCATCACAGACCCTACTAATAGCGCATACCCAGACCTAGTTATCTATGTGGCAGATGTCAACAATTTAGAAAGACATTTACTTCTAGCCACTCAGCTCTTAGATCTGCAGATTCCAATGGTCATTGTGTTGAATATGGCTGATATTGCAGAAGCGAATGAGCAAATCATTGATACAAGTGCATTGCAAAAAGAGTTAGAAGTGCCTGTATTAACCATGAGTGGTAAGACTGGGTATCAAATTGATAAGCTTAAGAAGGAAATTCAGAAATTTAGTGTAGAAGATAAAAGCGGTTTTCTAAAGTCGAATCCTTTCTACGTTATGACTCCTGGAGAAAAAGCACTTACTGACAATGTAAATACAGCGGTAGGATCGACTCAATCTTACAGAAGTAAAATATTGGCTCATCACCATGAGTGGCTGTCGCACCTTTCTGCAGCAGACCGTATTCAGCTCAAAAGTATATCAGCAGAAGCTGGATTTGACAACATAAAAGGTCAGATCAGTGAGACGATGAGTAGATATAATAAGTTTGGACACTTAGTAAAGTCTACTTTAAATAGACCTAATAAATCAAGTCAATCATTTACAGAGAAGATAGATAATATCATTACGCATAAGATTGCAGGCCCTATTATTTTCTTTGCGATTATGTTTTTGATGTTTCAATCTATTTATTCTTGGGCAAGTTTTCCCATGGATTTGATTGATGGCTTTTTTGGAACAGCAGGTTCGTTTGTGAGGGGTGTAATGCCAGAAGGATGGTTTACCAATCTACTAGTGGATGGAGTCATAGCCGGATTAGGAGGAATTTTGATCTTTATACCACAGATTACTATTTTGTTTTTATTGATTGCCGTGCTAGAGGAATCTGGATATATGTCTAGAGCTGTGTTTATGTTCGATGGATTAATGCAGCGATTTGGTCTTAATGGTCGAAGTATAGTTGCCCTAGTTTCTAGTGGAGCCTGTGCGATACCAGCAATCATGAGTACTCGTACTATTGGTAACCGTACCGAGCGACTTATAACGATCATGGTGAGTCCATTGATCAGTTGTAGTGCGCGTATACCGGTCTATACGGTGCTTATAGGATTCGTAGTTGCACCTGGATCTGTGGGTATTTTTAATGCCCAAGGTTTGGCATTTATGGGTTTATATCTTTTGGGAATTATAGCTTCGTTGGTTGTTGCCTTGGTATTTAAGACATTGCTACCAAGTGACGAAGAAGGTTCTTATCTCATGATGGAACTTCCACAATACAAACGGCCGATATGGAAAAATGTCCTACTAACGGTAAAAGAAAAAGTACAGGCATTTGTAGTTGAAGCCGGTAAGGTGATATTGGTGATATCGGTTGTACTGTGGTTTTTGGCTAGTTATGGTCCTGGTACTCAAGTACAAGACGCGGAAGCCGCAGCTATATCGATGTCTACTCAGCAAGGTCTAGAAGACATAGAAAAAGAAAACTTAATAGCAGCCAAACGAATCGAAGCATCATATGCTGGACATCTAGGTAAGTTTATAGAGCCGGCGATAGAGCCTTTAGGGTTTGATTGGAAGATAGGTATAGCTTTATTGACTTCATTTGCTGCGAGAGAAGTATTTGTTGGTACTATGGCTACCATATATAGTATCGGTAGTAGTGATGACGAAACCTCAGTAACAGGTCAGATGCTTAAAGAGCGTAGGCCTGATGGCCGCTTGGTGTATGACTTTGCCACTTCGTTATCTTTGTTAATTTTCTATGTATTTGCACTCCAATGTATGAGTACTCTGGCAGTGACTAAAAGAGAGACAAACTCATGGAAGTGGCCGATCATTCAGTTTACGTATATGGGGATGATGGCTTACTTTGGAAGTTTGTTTGTGTATCAAATATTTTCTTAGTTAGCTAAGCTTGACTATGGCAATATGATAGGTAAGCCCAATATAAATGCCGTTATTTGCTATTCAAATCAATTCTCTTCCATTGCCCAGTACAAAGGATAATATTGTCAACTTATTTATGATGAAAGCGAAGTTCGCCATGTCCTCATCTGTGGCGACGTTAGTAGACTATATTCTGTATCAGATATTTGTAAGATATTTGTTTTCTCCAGTTGTATCCAACTTGCTGTCAGCATCCGTGGGTATGTTGATAAACTTCTTTTTACAGAAGAAATATATATTTGAACTCAATCGATCTGTGAAAATTGCTTTCATGATATCGTTATTTGTGTCAATTGGAGGAATAGGTATAAGTACAGCCATTATTCATTTTTTGAATAAAAGCGAAATGCTATCGAGTAATCAATATATAATTAAAGCAGTTGCGACAGGAACGGTATTTTTTTATAACTTTTATATGAAGCGATTTGCATTTGAAAAGCGATTTTTATAGAAATAGAAGAATTAGTATATGAATAAAAAGATACAACTTGAAATAATTTGGTGGACGATCACTGCATTAGTTATAGTATTAGTAATGTTTCCTATATGGTCAGAAGTGGGCACAGAATTTAGGTACCACAATTCTAATATATGGGCGGTGTTTATTTTCATGGTTTTCACTAGATTGCTATTTGTACTACGACATACATACATCGCTAAGCACTCTTTGATCAAAATTATTTTTGTCCTTATGAGTATTCCGCTCTTTATATATTTTATGGATAGTATTAATGAATTTCAGACCTTTGTAGATGAAAATGGTGATACAGCATTATTGTATCAATACAGTGACAAAGTTGCAGATCTTACCAAGTACATCAGATATGAATATTTGTTTTTTGCAGTAGCATCTATGATCACAGTGGCTATGGTTCCTTTCAGAATGATACTCTCTCTATGGCGAACACGTAATAGAGGTACAGTATAAGAAGGAATTGTATAAATTATACCGTTACACCTAACACATAACATAGAAATATTGCATCCGTCAAAATGAACAACTCTATAAAAATATCGCTACCAACAATTGGATGGTCGTTGCTTTTTATATTAGTGTTGTACTTTCCTACTGTTCATTATATTGACCACCTTCCTATAAGATGGTGGGATGAATCTTTGTTTGGTTTGAGGGCGTTGTATATTCATAAGACGGGTGACTATTTATCTAATTTTCAATTGTATGATGGTCTACTTGATCATCGAAATACTAAGTTGCCATTTACCACTTGGATCCAAGTGTTATTCATGAAAGTATTAGGTGTGAAAGTATTGGCGCTCAGATTGCCAGTAATCCTGATATTTTTGGCTACGGTAGCCTTTACTCTAAGGTTTTCTAAAAAACATTTATCAGCTATTTCTATTGGAGTGTTATTTACCTTAGTGATGATCTGTAGTCCAGGCATTGTCCGAGATCACATATTGCGCACTGGTGATCAAGACCTACCATTTCTTTGTTATTTATTTGTAATGGTAATTGCTTTTTTTCAATATTTAGAAAGTCGACAGAAGAAATATTTATTGCTGTTTGCTGTATCTATTACGGCGGCATTGCTTACAAAGAATTTGCTTGCAGGGGCATTCTTGCCAGGTCTTTTGTTGTATACGATTTACTCTAAAAATTTAATTAGAATACTGAAGGATAGATCTATATGGTTCGCTATTTTTTCAGTAGTCAGTATTTTTTCAGGCATAATTTTTTATTTAAACACTACGTATCCAGGATTTGTAGATCGCATGTGGGGCTATGAGTTGTTAGGTAGATATACAGATGCTAAAGACGGCCACAGAGGAGGGTTTGGTTTTTTCTTTAATGATTTAGCATTTACTTCTTTTAGGATTTATTTTTGGTTGGTGCCTTTATCTTTGTTGGTGTTATTCACAAAAAAAATATCCGAGACCACATCTAGATTGTTAATTTGTTTAGGAAGTGTATACTTTTCATATTTGGTGATTATTAGTTTTGCCGAGACTAAATTATTTTGGTATGGAACACCTATTATTCCTATAGGAGCATTAATGATAGGTATTGCTTTGCATCATATTTACGTAGCCTATATTTCGGAAAGAAAGAACTCAGTTAAATATGTAGTTGTATTTTTATTAATAATATTGTTGTTTGGAATTCCCTATCAAAAGACAGTTCATAATGTATTGCAAGATGAGGTAATGCATGACGAGGAATATATAGGAATGTTTATGGAGAGAGTGGCTATAGATCATCCTACTCTTAAAGCGTATACTATTGCAGATAAAAACTTTGGTGCTGCGGCAATGTGGTACAAAGAGCAATATAATATTGAAAAAGGATTTGATATCAAGTATCGGAATAACAATGTTTTTAGAGCAGGTGAAACAGTAATGACTTGTCTCTATAATGTCACTCCTGATATTTTAACAAAATATGAAGTTGAGGTGTTACATAATTGGAATCAGTGTAAATTGATAAAAATAATAAAAGAGAAATAGTTATGTCAGTGGTAAAAGAATTTAATGATTACAGAGTTAAGATGAATGAAAAAATCATGGCTCAAGACAATAAAGTGATGAAGCGATTTTTTAGCCTTGATAATCAAGCATATCAAGACGGCGCTTTAGATCTTAAAACTAAAGAATTGTTGGGTCTGGTGGCTTCGATGGTGTTAAGGTGTGATGATTGTATAAAATACCACGTAGGTACTTGTCATGAATTAGGTACCACTACAGAAGAAGTATTTGAAGTGTTCTCTATTGCTAATTTGGTAGGAGGCTCTATAGTAATACCGCATACAAGAAGGGCAGTTGAGTATTGGGAAGCATTAGGAGAAGAGGCTGCGAAATAGATGATGATATTTTTTGAAGCGGGTCTTTTTATTGGGTATTACTCGTCGATTAAAAACAAGTCAGAAGCAATTCGATCTGCGAGTAATCTACCCTCAGCTGTCAATACGTAATGGTTGTCTTTTAATATCACGTGATGAGATTTGACATACTCTGAGATGTCGTTGTGTACGCCATTTACTTGAGGTGCAAACTTGGTTGTTAAGTCCTCTAGGTTAAGTCCCCACATGGTGCGTAATCGAGTCATGATATATTCGTTAAATTGATCAGCGTATTTGGTATCCTCTCTTTCAGATGGAATGGTGCCTTCCGCGATAGCTTTTATATATTTTGCATTATTGCTGATGTTCCATTGTCGGAAAGTTGGCTGATAAGAATGTGCGCTTGGGCCAATACCTAGATATGGTATAGATCTCCAATAGTTAGTGTTATGGACAGCATATTTATTAGGTTTTGCAAAATTTGAAATTTCGTAATGATCATATCCAGCGGTAGTAAGTGATTTGATCAGTTGTAAGTATTGTTTACTGACTTCGATTTCTTGTGGTAGAGCAATGCTTTGTTTTTTTACCATATGGTCTAATGCGGTATTAGGTTCTACCGTTAGTGCGTAGCTGGAAATATGGTCTACATTGAGCTGTAAGGCGGTATCTATATTATATTGCCATGTATCAGGGTTAGATCCTGGCATACCGTAAATAAGATCTATACTTAGGTTATCTATTCCTGCGTCTTGACAAACTTGTACCGCTTTAAGGCTTTCTTCTGAATTATGTGCTCTATTAGATGCTATTAATTCCGTGTCTATAAATGATTGGATACCGATACTCAGACGATTGACGCCACCTTTTCTAAGATTAGATATTTTAGATGGTGTTATATCGTCAGGATTTGCCTCTAAAGTAATTTCAATACTTTCATCCCAGCTATAATGTTTGGATAGGCGTTCTAGTATTATATTTATTTCTGAGGAATCTAATAGAGATGGTGTGCCTCCACCAAAGTAAATAGTAGTGAGTGTTTTATTGGCAAGAAAGTCTTGTTGAAGATCTATCTCTTGGCATATAGCTTCGATCATTTCGTCTCTATGTCGTAGACTTGTACTAAAGTGAAAATTGCAGTAATGGCATGCTTGCTTACAGAAAGGAATATGTATGTAGATACCAGCCATTTTTTATCTTCGTTAGAGAGTGTGTATAATATTGATGACAAACATAGTTGAAATACTGCAGAGAAAGGGTCAAAGACTTACGTTGATACGTGAGACAGTGAAGATATGTCTATGCCTCTGTTTTTCAACAATCTTATATGGTCAACAACATATATTGACATTAGAAGTCACCCAAGATAATAAACAAGAGGTTTCCACTATACCGATTGATTCTGCTAGAGTAAGATATTATAGTGATAGTTTAGTAAATATATGGAAGACGGATGGTTATCTCAATGCTGAGGTGGATACTATTATATCAGATTCTCTGAAGTCCAAAGCGATAATTTATCAGGGTTATCGATATGAAGAGTTGCGACTTGATATAGATCCAAAGACGAGCAATCTATTACAAGAGGCAGGCATGGCTAATGTGAGATGGATAGGTGATATCTATAGCCATGAGCGAGTTAGGATTGCTATGGATAAGGTCCTGGTGTATCTAGAGAATAATGGATATCCGTTTGCTACTGTAAAGATGGATAGTGTGAAGGTTGATAAAGGTGTGATTTCTTCAAAGCTACTGGTTGATAAGAAGAATCTTGTGTTGATGGATACTTTAGCGATTACAGGAGATGCTAATGTATCGGATCAATTTATTAGAAGGTATCTCGATATTAAGGCAGGTGATCCATATAGTCTTAAAAAGATATTGGATACCAAAAAGAAAATCACAAACCTTCCTTATTGCAAGCTCAAAAGTGATCCTATCGTTTCATTTGTGAATAAAAAAGCCATCTTAAGATTGGAGTTAGTTAAACAGCAAGCGAGTACATTTGATTTTATTATAGGCGTATTGCCTAGCAATGTAAATGGGCAACGTGAGTTTACTATTACCGGCGAATTTAAAGGTGATTTGTATAATGAATTAGGTTATGGAGAAAGGATCTATGCCAAGTTCGAAAGATTAAAACCTGAAACACAAGAGCTCGAATTAAAATTTAACATGCCATATCTTGGCAGCTTTCCGTTTGGGGTAGATACTGATTTTGGATTATATAGAGGAAGTACAAATTTTCTAGAACTGAAGTCTAAACTGGGGCTGCAATATTTATTTTCAGGCTTGAATTTTATCGATGCTTCATGGTACTTTAATTCTTCAAGATTGATAGAGGTAGATACGATGACTTTGATTACAAGTGGTAAGTTACCATCTCAATTAGATGTTAATTATACAGGAGGTGGAGTGGGGGTGTCTATCGAGGATGTTGACTATAGATTTAATCCTGGAAAAGGATGGCGTGGATCGCTTAACTCTACTGTAGGTATCAAGTCAATAGTTGCAAATAACACAATACAGAGCATATCCGAAGGTTCTTTAGATTTTTCAGAAGCTTACGATACTTTGGAGTTAAGTACTTTTCAAGCAGAGCTCCATGCTCAGATTGAATATTATAAACCAGTTGGTACTTGGGCTACAATAAAAACGTCAGTTCAATCTGCGTTTAAGTATAATCAAGAACAGCTTTATGACAATGAATTATTTCGAATTGGAGGTAATAGATTACTTAGAGGGTTTGATGAGCAATCTATTTTGACTGATCTTTATGCCGTCGCTACTGCGGAGTTTAGAGTTATTTTAGATCAAAATAGTTTTCTTAGTTTCCCCTTTATAGATTATGGTAGAGTACACAGTCTACGTGACGGAGTAAAGAATTGGGAAAATACTTTAGGCGCAGGGATCGGTCTTAATTTTGCAACAGGAGCAGGGATTTTTAATGTGTCATTTGCAATAGGTAAGCGAGAAGATATTCCTGTTGATTTCTCGGCTACCAAAATCCACTTTGGTTATGTAAGTTTATTTTGATCGATCGTAAACTGCTTACATTGTTTTTATATTAGTCCTGTAGAGGAATACTTGTCGAGTCTATAATCGTTTATAAAATGAATAGTATCGACCCTACAGGACTAGATATGAATAAGACTCATGGAGTCTTTAGTTTTTATTTGTGATTAGCGCTTAATGTGGAATAGAGATAATTATCCTTTATAAAAAATCCACTTTGCTAATTCTTTAAAGGATGCCTTCTTTCCATACATAAGTATTCCTACTCTATAGATTCTTCCGGCGAGCCAAGTGAAAAACACTACAAATGCCATAAGAGATATTACAGATACGGCTATTTGCCACATCGGTGGATCCATAGGCAATCTTGTAGGCATTACTATACTAGATAGTAAAGGTATCATCGATCCCCACACGGCTACAGAACTATTAGGAGACTCTATGGCTTTTACGCCTATATATACCGCAAATACGAGTGGCATCATTATCGGCATAGTGAGACTGTTTGCTTCATTAATATCTTCTCCAACAGCAGATCCTATTGCGGCAAATAATGATGCATATGCAAAGTATCCAGCTAAGAAATAAAATAAAGTAAGTGGAATAATTTTCCACCAATTGAGTTGAGCAAGTTCAGTTAGTACTTTGCCTATTTGATCTTTATTGGACAATACAGCTTCTGCTTGAGCCTGTATTTCTGGATCTAGATTTGGTGCGGCTACACTTGCATCCATTCCAAAAAATGAACTACCTACAGTAAAGAATATTACCATCAATAATAACCAAATAGTGATTTGTGTAAGACCGACTAGACCTACACCAATTACTTTTCCCATCATCAGTTGGAATGGTTTTACCGATGATATTATTACTTCTACAATTCTATTAATTTTCTCTTCCATTACAGATCTCATGACCTGCATACCATAGATGAGTATGATAAAAAACATGGCGTACCCAACTACTCCACCAAGCACTCCACCTACTGCACTTGTAATCGAACTTACTTTCTTGTCAGATTTAACGGTATTGGGTTGTATGCTTATATCTGTATCTAGATTAGATAGTAGTTCTTCTGATATATTAAGTTCACGCAGTTTGTAATTTCGGACTTTCTTCGAGATAGATCTTTCTAATCTTGAGCTTTCATCAAGTGCTAGTTGTTCGTCAGAATGAAAATCTACATGGTATTTAGATGCTGTAGGATCATTAAGCGGCAATATCTCTAATACACCATTATTTATACCCTCTTTATATGCTTCAATACTTGATGCAAGGTCGTCTTTGGTAAATGTAAATGTGATATTATCAGTAGCTTTAATTTCACCGTCCAGTAAATTAGACTGATCTATTACTACTATTTCTTTTTTCTCGTCACTCTCACTACTCATTATGAGTCCTAGAGCCCCACCAAATACTACAATACCTAATGGAGCAAGAAACGTAGTCAAGAGAAAAGTTTTATTTTTCACTCTTGTACTATATTCTCGTTTGATTATTAACCAGATTTTATTCATTGCTTTCTCCTACTTTTTTGATGAATATTTCATTGAGTGTGGGTAGTACTTCTTGGTACGATTTGATCTCTATACCCTTGCTAATTAGGTTTTGAAGTAGTTCGTTACCATTGTGTCCTTCCTTGGCTTGTATTGTCACCGATTTTTCATCATCGGCAATAATGCTAAAGTTTGGATTCTGCAGATCGGTTGGCATATTTCCATCAAATTCTATGCGGAAGATATGGTCTTTATATTCCTGCTGTACTTGATCAACATCTCCTTCAAGAATTACTTTTCCTTGGTTGATTAATACGATTCGGTCACATACTTTTTCAACCTGTTCCATTCTGTGGGTAGAGAATATAATACTCACGCCATTTCTGTTGAGTTCGGCGATTTCATCTTTAATTAGATTAGTATTAATAGGGTCAAGACCAGAGAATGGTTCGTCAAGTATGAGTAGCTTAGGATTATGAACAACGGTGGCAATGAACTGGATTTTTTGCTGCATTCCTTTAGATAGTTCTTCCACTTTCTTGCCCCACCAGTCTTCGATTCCAAATTTGATAAACCATTTTTTGATAGATTCCTTGGCCTCTTTTTTACTCATCCCTTTTAGCTGAGCTAAGTAAAGGAGTTGTTCACCTACCTTCATTTTTTTGTACAAACCCCTTTCTTCTGGCATATAACCCATATGAGATGATGTCATCTCATTGATAGGTTCACCATCTAAGAGTATCGTTCCTTCATCTGCAGCAGTGATAGAGGTGATAATTCGTATGAGTGATGATTTTCCAGCACCATTGGGTCCAAGAAATCCAAACACTATTCCTTTGGGAATATCGAAGCTTACATGGTCGACAGCGGTATGATTGTGATATCGCTTTACCACATTATCCAGAGATAATATATTCATGTGTAATGATTGACTTTATTGATGCTCTAATCTACTCATTAGTAGTAAGAGCGCTTTTCTTTTTCGATGAAAAGAAGTGGAGAATCGATAAAGAATTAGCGAAACACATTAAGATTTATTGATTAAGACTAGTAAAAGCCATTTTAATTTGGTCAGTAAAGTGTCAAATTTATTTAGTTAACTATAAGTTCACATTTCTATAAGTTAGTGTTAATATGGTTAACTATTTGATAATCAATAATTTACATTAAAAAATTAAAATATTTATACTATACAATGAGATAGTAGTCGTTGATAAGGTTTATCATTTACTATATAAGTGAAAAAATGATTCTATATTCGCATTCAGTTAGAATAAAATAAACAATAGTTTTGCGCTCTTCTAAAAGATAAGTACAGAATTAAAGATGCACATATTTAGGTGGCCTTGATGATTTTTTTCATTGGGGCCCTTTTTATTGTGGCGTATCTGTCTACTGCTCTTCATGCTTAGCTGATACCCTATGTGCTAAGGATTTTATTATTAATTATTGAGATTCTTTAAGAAGGATATACAAAAGATACAGTCTCTTCGAGGTCGGAATGTAGACTTCTACCTACTGGACATCCGTGAGCCGCTGCTTCCAATATTTTTTGTTCTTTAGGTGTATGTTTGTTCGCTAAATGGATAAGTACCTCAAGCTTACTGATACGACGAGGCTCTGAGGCCATAGTTTTAGTCACTTCAGCAGTAGTACCTTTGATATCTATATTATGATTGCGAGCAGCGATTCCCATTATAGTAAGCATGCAACTGCCTAATGCTGTAGCTATAAGATCTGTTGGAGAGAAAGACTCTCCTTTTCCTTCATTATCTACAGGAGCGTCAGTAGAGATTAATGTGCCAGACTGCTTATGTATAGCTTTACACCTTAATCCTCCTTCGTATAGTACTTTTGCGGTCATTCTTCTTCGGTTTTGTGGTTGGGTTTGCGGTCATTCTTATTATCGTACCTTTTGTTTCTCTCTTCTGTCCGGATTTTATCAGACTCATCGTATCGTATTATGATTTCTTTGACAAGGCGGTGTCTCACTACATCATCTGCAGTAAGAAATAGCTGTCCTATTCCTTTTATATTTTTTAGTATGTCTAAAGCTCTATACAAGCCTGATTTTTGATGTCCAGGAAGGTCTATCTGAGATAGATCTCCAGTAATGATACACTTTGCTGACGGTCCAAGTCTAGTTAGAAACATTTTAAGCTGTGTAGTAGTACAGTTTTGTGATTCATCTAGTATTATGAATGCATTATCTAATGTTCTACCTCTCATAAATGCCAATGGAGCTACTTCTATAACTCTTGTAGACATAAAATAATTAAGCTTTTCGGCAGGTAGGAGGTCATCAAGCGCATCATAAAGTGGTCTCAAGTATGGATCAACCTTGTCGTTGAGATCTCCAGGAAGAAAACCTAAGCTTTCTCCAGCTTCTACTGCAGGTCTAGTGAGTATTATCTTTTTGACAAGCCTACTTTTCAATGCTTTTACTGCAAGAGCAACGGCTACATATGTTTTTCCTGTTCCAGCCGGACCAATAGCAAAGACAACATCATTTTTTTCGCTCATTTCTACGAGCTGCTTCTGATTTTTCGTTTTTGCTTTTATTGGCTTACCTCCACGACCAAATACGATAGTACTACCATTGCTAGTCTTGGATATTTTATTCTCAAATGCATTGTTATTCTCCAGTAGGTCTTCGACAGACTGCTTGTTGAGTTCATGCTTATCTTTAAGCATACGCACCATCAGCTCAATTTTTTGTTTGGCTTCTTGTGTGTATTTTTTCTCTCCTTTGAGCTTTATTTGATTGCCTCTCCCAGTAAATATTACCTCAGGATAAGCCTCCTTTATAAGATCAAGATTTTGATTATTTTGTCCATAGAGATCTGACGGATCGACAGCATCTATGGTAAGTACGATTTCACTCAATATAGATTGGTATATAGTATATGGTATAAAATGTGCAATATTGCTTCGCAAGAGATATCGTGCTTGTCCACAATAAGGTGTTTATTAAGAATGCATTTTCATACATTTGCGTTCGTTCAAAATTAACATAGTTTACAAGAAAAGCGAATAATATTTAATGTCTCAAATGCAGATCGTCTCACTCACCACGGATTTTGGTATAGCTGACTACTTTGTAGCTGACCTCAAAGCGTCCATACTGACTCAGTATGCGGCAGTTCAGTTTGTGGATGTGAGCCACGAGATTGCCTCTCATGATATAATGCAGGCGGCATATTATATTCAGAATGTCAAAAAATCATTCCCTGTTGGGACTATTCATATAGTTGCCGTTTACAATTATTATAGCGAAAAGAGCAAATTTGTAGCTATTGAGATGGAGGGCCAATATTTTTTAGGCCCTAATAATGGAGTTTTTTCTCTCGTATTCAATAATATAGATCCGAGTAAAGTAAGAGAAATAGATTTTGGTGAAGGAATGTCCTTGACCCAGATATTTAGTAATGCCGTAGCGCTTATTAGCAACGGTATACCGATTGAGGATATAGGCCCTGTAATAGAAGATTTTCAATCCAAGCTCCCTATTAGTCCTGTGATTACACCTTCACAGATCAGAGCGACTATCCTTCATATTGATCATTTCAACAATGCAGTGATTAATATCACTAAAGATCAGTTTGACAGAATCAAGGATGGCCGTCAGTTTGAGATATACTATAAGCAAACAGACCCCATAAGAGAAATTAGCAATCATTATGGAGAAGTCGCAGTAGGAGAGGTCTTGGCTCTATTTGATAGTACAGGATACTTGGTAATAGCCATTAATATGGAAAGGGCTTCTGATCAACTCAATCTCATCAAGAACGAGACGATTCAAATCAACTTTATATGATCAAACGGATAGTAAAGCTCCATATCAAACCAGAAGAACAAGAGACATTTAAAGACTTGTTTCTCAAGAGTAAATCAATAATACTAACGTTTGATTGTTATCATGTTGAATGCTTGCAAGCGATAGATGAGCCTAGTACTTTTTTTACATATAGTCATTGGAAGTCTGTAGAAGCGCTCAATACATATCGCCACTCTGATGAATTTGATAATATTTGGAAGAATACTAAAGCTTTATTCGGTGATAGGGCTAAAGCTTGGAGCACACAAGAGGTAGTTTCGCTGGATAATTCAGTGAAATAAACCTTTACCTTGAGATCATTTCATCTACTATACCGTTATTACTACCATGTGGATCTTTCTATACATTTCTTTATTACTCACAGGGTCTGTAGATCATGATGTGCACTTGAGCAAGAGTGAAGTCAATTACGACACTAAATCAAGGTCTGTACAGCTAAGTATTAGTTTGTTTCTTGACGATATGGAGGTAGCTTTAGCAGCCAGAGGTGCTGATAATGTAAAGCTATTCAGCTCTTATGAAGTAGATAATGCAGATGTTCTAATCCAAGACTACCTAAGTGATAAATTGAGATTTAGCCAAAGTGGTGTGGATCTTTCAACGATCTACTTAGGTAGAGAAATCAGTGAAGATCTATCCGCCGTTTGGTGTTATATAGAAGTAGCAGATATTGCTGTAGACCAAGTACTATCCGTGACTAATGAAATATTTATGGAGATATACGATGATCAGAAGCATGTAATGGTGATTACAAAAGACCATAAGCGTATAGACCATTGGATAATAGACGATGCACCTTACACCGAAGACATAAGATTTTAAGGCGGTGGACTCTCATACTTTCAAGAACATATTGATAGATTGGTACGAAGATCGCAAAAGAGATCTTCCGTGGCGTCATACCACAGACCCTTATAAGATCTGGCTTTCTGAGATCATACTACAGCAGACTAGAGTAGTACAGGGCATGAGTTACTACGAAGCATTTGTTACAAACTATCCTACGGTAGCTGACCTTGCTCGTGCATCTGAAGATGATGTACTTACCTTATGGAAAGGGCTCGGTTACTATAGTCGTGCACGTAATCTGCATTACTCTGCTAAGTATATTATGGAGTATCATGATGGCGAATTTCCAACCACCTATAAAGAAGTAATTGCACTTAAAGGTGTGGGAAAATACACTGCAGCTGCTATTTGCAGCTTTGCTTATAAGGATGTTTATCCAGTAGTAGATGGTAACGTATTGCGTGTTATTAGCAGGCTATTTGGTATTACAGATGCTATAGATTCACCAGCTACAGTGAAACAAATCTACGCTATATCTGAGTCATTGATCGATAGAGATAGGCCTGATCAGTACAATCAGGCTATTATGGAATTTGGAGCTATGCAGTGTACAGCCAAATCACCTAACTGTACAGATTGTCCGATGAAAGAGGACTGTGTGGCTCGAGCCGAAGATATTATAGATCAGATACCCTACAAAGCCAAGAAAGTCAAAAGAAAGTCGCGATTTTTCCATTACCTCATCTGGGAAGATGAAGGACAAACTGTAGTACAGCGAAGGGAAGAGAAGGATATATGGCAAGGTCTATACCAATACCCACTTATCGAAACGGACAATATTAGACAAATAGAACTATCTAAAATGTGCGAAGGATATATTCCTGAGGTACAGAAGAATGTTGAGATTCAAAAAGTCTCGGAGGTGCATTTACAAAAGCTTACTCATAGAGACATCCACGCTCGGTTTTACCATCTATTAGTCTCAGATATTCAATTAGTTATAAAGAACGAGTATTTCTTGGTAGATCAGAAAAAAGTATCAAACTTTGCACTACCGAAGGTAATTGATGCTTACCTTAGTCAATAGCCCTAAAATCAGGTATATTTATTGCATTCTTTTTTACTATAAAAAATCAGCGTTATGATTAATAAAGTGACACTTATCGGTAACCTAGGAAGAGATCCTGAAATCAAGCACTTAGAAAGTGGTTCGGTAGTAGGTAAATTTTCGATTGCTACCAATGAAAATTATAGAGATAAGGCTGGTGAGTGGCAAACTCAAACAGAGTGGCATGATGTGGTGGTTTGGAGGATGTTAGCCGAAAGAGCTGAAAGAGATCTTAAAAAAGGTAGTCTTTGTTATGTAGAAGGTAAACTAACACATAGAAAGTATCAAGATAAGGATGGAAACGAAAAGTATATTACTGAAGTAGTGGCCAATAATATTAAGCTGCTTGAAAAAAGAGAATCAGGTGCTAAGACGTATGACAATTTTCCACCAGTAGATGCATCAGGAACTATGTCGTCTCCAACAGCTAATCCAAGCAAAGTAGAAGACTCTGGAGCATTACAAGCAGAAGATGATGATCTTCCATTTTAATATCAAACAAGATTAATTAACTAAAACCAACACTTTGGACCCTGAGCCCCCTGCCGAACTTTTAGCTATTGCTACACCACTGTTTATGATGGTGCTAATGTCTACAGGTACGATGATGTCCATTGTGCTATTGCTATTTTTGATAATAGCTTCAGCTTTGATTTCTGGATCAGAAGTTGCCTATTTTTCACTCTCTCCGAATAATATACGTGAGCTAGTAGAAGAGGATAGCGTAAGCAGCCGTAGGATTATCTCATTGAAAGAGAAACCTAGGACACTTTTAGCAACGATATTGATAGCTAATAATTTTATTAACATTGCTATTGTAGTTATCTCTGATAGTGTTCTCAAGGATATGATTGGTAAGGATACTCTTACCAATATAGGGGAGTGGTTATACAATACTTTTCTTGGCAATTTCTTTACGGCTACATTATTGGCTAATGGATTTAACTTCCTACTTACGGTAGTAGGAGTTACATTTATCTTAGTACTCTTCGGTGAAGTGGCACCAAAGTTATACGCCAACATTAATAATCTTTCTTTTGCTAAAAAGGTATCACTCCCTCTTAAGGTACTGACATGGATATTTATGCCATTAAGCAGATTGTTAGTTTCATTCTCTAATTCAATAGAGCGAAGATTGGCTAGTAATAATCTATCTATCACGAGTAAGGAAGATCTCGATAAAGCCATAGAGCTTACAGTAAATGCTGAGGAAGGAAGTCAATCAGGGCAAGAGGCAGATATACTCAAAGGGATTGTAAAATTCAGTGACCATCAAGTGAAGCAGATCATGAAGCCTCGGATAGATGTAGTAGCAATAGATATAGAAGAGAATTTCAATAGTCTGATGACATTAGTCAAAAATTCTGGCTACTCTAGAATACCTGTTTTTGAAGAGGATTTTGATTCTATTAAAGGTATGTTATATGTCAAAGATCTCCTTGGACATACGCAAGAAGATAATAATTTTAGATGGCAAGCGCTGATACGAGAGCAAATCCTATATGTGCCAGAATCAAAAAAGATAGATGAGTTGCTTAAAGAGTTTCAGTCTAAGAGAATGCATATGGCTATTGTAGTGGACGAATATGGTGGTAGTGCAGGTATTGTGACTCTTGAAGATATTATGGAAGAAGTGATCGGAGATATCAGAGATGAGTTTGATGAAGATCAAGAAGTGGATTACATTCAGATCGGAAAGAATAACTATATTTTTGAAGGTAAAACATTACTCAATGACGTTTGTCGTATCATAGGAGAAGATACTTCGATATTTGATAAAAGTAAAGGTGAGGCAGATTCACTTGCAGGATTGATGCTAGAGATGACAGGTGTAATCCCTAAGCAAGAGAAAGAAATTGTGATTGGGAACATTATACTAAAAGTGATAAGCGTTAATAAGAGGAGAATTGAAAAAATAAACGTGAGGAAGAAATAGTCTTACACTGATTCAGTAAACTTAAATAATATTCATGCAGTTAAATAGATTTATAATAGGCTTAGTCGCACTGAGTATTTTGATTATTAGTTGTGGTGGAGAAGATACAGTGCCAGTACCAAAACCCAGAATGTATCCAAGGGTAGATTTTCCTGAGAGAGGATATCAGGCATACGATAATTCTGATTGTAACTATGCATTTGAATACCCTAATTATGCTGAAGTCAAACAAGATCAATATCAATTTGGAGATCAAGCAGCCAATGCATGTTGGTTTAATTTAGAATTTCCCAATCTTAATGCATCACTTCATTGCGATTACACTGAGATCGGTAAAGAATCATTTGGCTCATTATTGCAAGATGCTTTTAAGATAGTAGGTAAGCATAACATTAAGGCCAATTTTAGAGAAGAGAGTGTAATTCATAATGAGCAAAATGTAGGAGGGTTATTGTTTAATATAAAAGGTCCTGTGGCTACTCCCTATCAATTTTATTTAAGTGATACGACACAGCACTTCTTTAGAGCTTCTTTATATTTTAATAGTCAAGTGAACCCTGATTCTATGCAAGTCATTCATGATTTCATTAAAACGGATATCGACCATATGATTAAGACTTTTGAGTGGAAATAAGAATATAGAAGAAGTAAAATATAGACCAATTGATCCAGAATATACTCGTACGAATATTACTTAGTCCTTTTTCCTTGTTATATGGAATAGGTGTATGGTTGCGTAATGTTGCCTATGATACAGGCTTAGTCAAGGCTACCAAATTTAGTCTTCCTGTTATTAGCGTAGGCAACCTGTCTGTAGGTGGAGCAGGTAAATCTCCTCATGTAGAATATCTTATAGAATTACTAAAGCCATATATTGATGTAGCCACATTAAGTCGCGGATATATGCGTAAGACAAAGGGATTCAAATTAGTAGAATACCAAGATACAGCCGAAAGCGTTGGTGATGAACCTCTGCAGTACAAGCGAAAATATAATGACCTAGTAGTAGCGGTATCCGAAAGTAGAAATACAGGAATACCCATGATACTACAGCACCATCCTAATGTACAAACGATACTTTTGGATGATGCATATCAGCATAGAGCGGTAACTCCAGGACTCAACATATTGTTGACGCAGCATGATTTACCATTTACAAGAGATAGCTTACTGCCAGTAGGGCGATTACGTGAATGGAAAGTAGCTTATAAGCGCGCAGATATAATAATAGTTACTAAGTGTCCAGAGGATATTACTGAAGAAGATAAGTTAAAATTGATAGAAGAAATTAATCCTTTCTCCCATCAACAAATGTATTTTAGTAGGTATGAATACCAGATGCCATATCATTTTATTCATTTGAAGAATAGGCTCGACCTAGATCAAAGTCAGCAAGTTTTATTGATTAGCGCTATCGCCAATACCGATTACCTTCTAGATTATTTGGAGCCTAAAGTTGGGACAATACAACACTTGGAGTATGAAGATCATCATCCCTTTACCGAAGAAGACCTGAGATACCAGAAGAAAGTATATGATAATATGGAAGGTGATAATAAAATTATTTTAACTACGGAGAAAGATGCGATGCGATTAGAGCCGTATCGCAAGCAATTTTTCGATTGGGGAATTAATATTTACGTATTACCTATTAAGGTGAAATTCATTTTTGACGAACAAGAAAAATTTAATGAATCTATTAAAGATTTCTTACTTCGATTCAAAGTTTAATATGTCTTCTTTGAATAGAGCTATCGTCTCTTCACCTTGCTTATTATTAATCTGAGCCCTTTGTCAGAATTAAAGTAACTCCAGCTCCAGTTAATAAAAACAACAACTCTATTTCTGAAATCAACGAGTAACATTAGATGTAAGAACATCCAAACCATCCAGGCTATTATTCCTGAAAATTTGATAAATGATAAATCAACCACCGCTTTATTCTTTCCTATAGTGGCCATCGTTCCTCGATCCTTATATTTAAAAGGTTTAATCTCTTTATTTTTAGCTAGTAAATTAAAGTTGGTGGCTAAGTGGTTTCCTTGTTGGCTTGCTACTGACGCTAACATTGGATGTCCATTTTTAGTGTTGTCGGACTCTACACTAGCTACATCTCCAATACTATATACACTACTATCACAGTTTTTGATTTTGTGGTATTCATCAGTAGTTACTCTATTACTTCTGTTAGTAGCATTTTGAAATCCTTCTACTGGAGCTCCTTTTACTCCAGCCGTCCAAATCAGAGTTTTGGTATTGATGTTCTCTTTACTTGTTATGGCATTGTTGCCATCGTAGTCTTTTACAGTTGTGTTTAAGTCAACGGATATTCCAAGTTTTTCTAGAAAATTCAGTGCACTTTTAGATGCTTCTTCACTCATGTTTTTGAGTACTCTATCCGAAGCCTCTATTATCTGAATTTTCATTTGATCAATATCTAAGTCAGGATAATCTTTTCTAAGAGATTCTTTTTTTAACTCCGCAAGCGCCCCAGCTAATTCGACGCCAGTAGCTCCACCACCAACGATTACAAAGTTTAGATACTTTTGCCTATCTTCTGCAGTTGGAAGCGAAAGGGCTTCTTCAAAATTTTGGATTATTATACTTCTTAGATCTAGTGACTCTCTTAAACTTTTCATAGTGAAACCATATTTCTCTATGCTATCAATGCCAAAGAAATTGGTAGTAGCTCCAGTAGCCATTACTAGATGATCGTAATGTACAGAGCCTATATTAGTTTGAATTAAATTGATAGTTGTGTTTACGGATTCAACTTCCGCCATTCTAAAATGAAAATTAGCCTTTCCACTAAATGTTTTTCTGATAGGGTATACTATGGAATCTGGCTCTAGTCCTGAGCTCGCTACTTGATACATTAGCGGCTGAAACGTATGGTAATTGTTTCGATCAATAAGTACGATTTGATAATGTGTGCTGTTAATTTTATTAACAAATTTTAGTCCAGCAAAACCACAACCTACAATGACTATTCTAGGTAAGTCGGAATTAGGGATACTCATTATTTTGCCATTCATAATTGATATTATAAGAATGTGAACTGATGTAAGTGTTAACAGATTTTATTAAATCAAGTTTACTTTTATATTCTTTATTTAAATTTAAACTAACCTTTTATTATACTTAGACTATTAATTTTAATTGCGCCTTGGTTTGTCCTCTATTTTAAGAAAATTAAAGTTAGAAAATGAACGCTTTTGGAAATAAATAACTCTAAGGTGTTATTGATGACCTTATATAAGTATGATCTCATCTCAAATGCATAATACTAGGAGATTGAATCGGTTGAAATCATTGCATGATTATATGAATTGCGTAAAAGTTACTTAATTAATAGAATTACTTAGGCAGTTTTTTTAGTTTACTAAATTTCTCATCTATTTCTATCGCTTCTTGTATAAGTACATCAAGCACTACTTCATCTATTTCTTCTAATGTATAGTATGTGATACCATAGATTTGGACTCTATCTTTGGGGTTAAGGGCTCCTTGAGGATCTTTCATCCATCGACCATGAAGGAAGCATAGTTCTATTCCTCTACTGCTTCGTTGAGGTTCTAGTTTTTTAGATCGTTTTTTTTGAGGATTAATATAGCAAAGCCATTTTTTTATATCATAAAAAGGCACTTTATATCGAAGCTTGTAGGTCATGCCATATCGCTGAGTTAATAGGTCGTGTAGATAGCTTACTATTTCTTGTTCTTGTTCTTCTAGTTGATGTATATAAGATTCTACAGGATTCATGATAAGATAATTGGTTGAAATAAGGAGATAAGATACGGAAGTGAATATATTAGTCCAACGAATTTACATCTTCATCGAACTAAGACAAGTATCTCTAGAAATTAAATTAACTTAGCTTACCAAGCAGTCAATATGGAATTTAGCAATCAGCAAATAGTAGAATCCGAATTACCCTCAGTATTAGATATAAGTTATAGACCGATACAGAGGAAATATCGTAGAGTATCTATAATCGTTTCTAGCATTATCGCTTTAATTATACTCGCTATACCTCTTACTATTAATATACTAGCTGGTGAGACGTGGTTCTATGATCAGATTATATACATATTGTGTATTTGGGCTGTGATCTATGGTTTCATGATATTAATTTCCTTTAAAGGGTATCAGCATAAGGGATATGCCATGAGGGAGCGTGACATCATTTTTAAGAAAGGTTGGATATGGCGAAGTTCTACGATAGTACCATTCAATAGAATACAACATACTGAAATTGATCAGGGACCAATAGATCGAATTTTTGGCTTGTCTGTACTTAAGATATTTACAGCAGGTGGATCGTCAAGTGATCTTAAGATACCTGGATTGTTACCAGAAACAGCAAATCAACTTAAAGATTATATTCAACTTAAAGTCGGAAGGGATGAAGAAGAATAGCTTTGATTTTACGATTCCCCAACGACAATCTTATGTAGCTATATTGATGATTATTTGGAAGACCTATCGTGTTCTGATCAAACAGGTATTTCCTTTTATCGTGATATTTTTTGTTGGAAAATCGGCAAAGAGTAATTATGGAAATTATTTTCTATACTTCGTGATCGCCGTTGCATTGATAGGTATGATATATTCTATTTTGGCTTTCTTTCGATATTACTTTCATATAGAAGACGATAAACTTATTGTTGAAAAAGGAATATTTGGAAGGTCGAAAACAATCATTCCATTTGAAAGAATACAAACTATTAATTTTGAACAAAACTTGGCTCATCAAGTATTTTCAGTGCTTCGACTTAAGGTAGATACTGCCGGTTCTGCACAAAAAGAATTTGAATTTGATGCTATTGCTACAGATCAAGCGCATGCTTTACGAGAAATTATTCTTGAGAAGAAATCTAAGCTGAAGCCACTTATTGAGAATGTCGAAGAAGTAATCGAAGAAAGGAAATCGTACAAGAGTATACTTCAGCTTAGCGTTATAGATCTTATAAAAGTGGGGATCACAGAAAACCATTTTAGATCTGGAGGTTTGATACTCGTTGCCTTATGGTGGGTTTGGGATAATCTCAGCGAAGCAGGTCTTGATCCAGAGAAGTACACCGAAGATATAGATCCGCTTGCAAGTGGAGTTGCCTTATTGTTATTTCTTGGTTTTCTTTTTATTGTAATGGCGTTTTTATTTTCACTTATTCGGACCGTGTTAAAGTATTACGGATTAGAGTTTTGGAGATCAGATAATGGATTCAAAATAAGTTCAGGGCTATTTACTAAGAAGGATACATCAGCACTTGATCATAAAATACAAATGATAAGTTGGTCAGATAATCTATTGAGAAAAATAGTAGGATATTACCAACTTAGTCTCAAGCAAGCATCTAGTATTGCGATTAATAATAAGTCGTCCATTAATATTCCTGGGTGTCGACAAGATCAAATTGATATGGTAACGCAAGCGCTATATGGAGTCAAAGCATTTGACAATATAGAGATGGAGTCTGTAGATATCAGATTTATGTATCGGCGTATGTTTTTCCTTTCACTTATAGGGATTCCGTTTATAGTATTGGGTTGTTTTGATAGTAAACTATTTTTTGTTATTGGAGGATTGCTTCTGATTATTTATTTCTTGGTTACATCTTATTTTAGATATAAGAAATGTAAGTTTGGACATAATGGTAAAATGATGATGATTAGAGGAGGGTTGTTTGGAGATAAGGCAGAGACCTTGCCAATCATAAAGTTACAAAATGTAGAGATCAACCAATCTCCATACCAAAGAAGAAAAAAGTTAGCTAATGTAACTATATATACCGCAGCTGGAAGTGTAACTATTCCCTATGTTAGTTACGATAGAGCTATACAATTAGCCGATTATCTGTTATATAAAACAGAAAGCAGTAATAAAAGGTGGATGTAGGAAAAGGAGACGTGAATATTATATTTTGTATCGTGCACTATTATTTTAATAGTGCTTCAAAATATTAAAGAATTTTCGATTTATAATACCAAACTCTCAACGTCGAATTGTTGATATTTAGCTTCTTCTTGCAAACTAGGAATTGATTTAATATGATCTGCTAGTTCCATCATTTCGTCTGCAAATTCTAGTTTGTAGTCTTCATGCAGTGCATTTACCAACTTCACTAATTTTACGGCTCTTTTGATAACATAGTCATTGAGTTTTTCAGCTAGGTATTTAGATTCTGATTGAAGTCGTCCTTTGTTTTTGTATAATAAACCGTTTACCATCTGTAGATTAAACTCTATGTCTCCGAGTTTGTCTTTTGTGATCGCTACGTGATAGTTTATTTTACCACTTATATCTCTCATCTCTAGACGTAGATATACTGAGGAGTAGTATTTGTTAGGGTATAGATTAACACGTGACTCTATATACTCTCTCATGTCATCTCTACGAAACTCTAATGTGCCCTCTTCTTCCACTAATTTATACTCTAGCTGATCTACTAGCTTGCTGTCTTTCGGTATTAGACGCAGTAGTAGTTTGTCCTTTTCTTTGGAAGGTAAAGCTTTGATTTCTTTTTTAAGCTCGTCTGAGAGTTTAGCTCTGGCCATTTGATTGTAAGTTTATGATCACTAACATACATAATAATTTAATTGCGTACACGAATAAATGAGATAGCGAATTCAAGTATATCGTCTAGGCAAATTGTTTTTTTAAAATATACCTTATGTTATCTTCGTTTTCAAAGTATAAATACAAAAACATGAAATTGTACTCGATATTAGTTTTAATGGTATTAATCGGTATTTCCTGTTCGTCAGAGCGATTTGTGGAGGTGAAGGATGATAGTGGTAATTTGGTAGAAAGGTACCAAGTAGATAAAGAGGGTGTGAAAAATGGGGTCTATGAGTATTACAATGCTGGCACCTTGGTTTCTAAAGCTAACTATTCAGAGGGTATACAATCAGGGAAGAGAGTAATATTTTATGAAAATGGTAAACCTGAAATAGAAGAAAACTATGTGAAAGGACAGCTTGATGGAGAGTATAAGGTGTTTTACGAAACGGGTGAACTCAAATTAATCATGTTGTATAGTAATAATACTATTCAAGGACAAGTAAGAAAGTTTTATCCCTCAGGACAATTGATGGAAGATGTGGCTTTTATAGACAATGAAGAGAATGGACCATTTGTAGAATATTGGGAAAATGGCAACTTAAAGTGGCAAGGTGCTTATTTGAATGGAGATAACGAATTCGGAGAATTAAAGAAATACAACGAAAACGGTGATTTAGTACGTAAGTTGATGTGTGATAGTCTAGCCGTCTGTAGGACATTCTGGACATTAGAGGGTGGACCCTATAATGAAGAGTAGCTTTTATCGTTACTCATAGGAAGAGTATTTATATTTGCAGAGGAGCTGTAGGCTATAATTCGATATCGAGTATAACTGTGGTCCGTCAATACCAACAAATAATGAAGAAGTATTTACAGTATATATTATTAAGCTTATCTGTCACACTTTGTATAACTGATGTCAGTGGGCAATTAGGGGGACAGCATATCTATGAGTTTCTTTCTTTACCATCTTCAGGTAGAGTTACAGCGCTTGGAGGTAGTGTTATTTCAGTGTTAGATGATGATATATCATTAGCATATCATAATCCTGCTTCGCTCAACCCAGAAATGCACAATAGGCTTAACTTCAGTCATAATATACACTTCGCTGATATCAGCAATGGATATGCATCTTATGGAAGGCATTTGTCTAAGTGGGGTATTACTACTCACGCAGCGATTAACTATATTAATTATGGCGAATTTATAGCGGCGGATGATAGAGATGTGGTAAATGGAACATTCGATGCAGGAGAGACTGCCATTGTGCTTGGTGCCTCTAAACGTATGAATGAAAGAATAATACTTGGAGCTAATTTCAAAACGATCTTCTCACGATTCGAAAATTATAATTCAACAGGCTTGGTCGCGGATTTAGGTTTAAACTATATAGGCGCAGATAGTTCGTTTGTGTTTTCTATAGTTGCAAATAATATTGGAGGAGAAGTTAGTTCGTACACAGATAACTATAGGGGCAGCGCACCTTTTAATCTACAAATTGGATTTACAAAGAAATTAAGTCATTTGCCGTTTAGAGTCGGTGTGATAGCGGATAACCTACAAGCATGGAACATAAGGTATGATGATCCGGATCGTGTAGTAGAGACCAACCTATTCGGTGAGACTGAAGAGCAGTCAGAATTTAGTAAAGGCTCTGACAATTTCTTCCGTCACTTCGTATTTAGTGGAGAGTTTTTACTTGGCAAACGAGGAAATCTTCGATTGAGAATGGCATATAGACACTTGCGTAGACAAGAACTGGCTGTTGAAGGATTTAGGTCATTAGCTGGATTTAGCGGTGGATTTGGTATCAAGGTCAGCAAATTTAGATTTGATTATGGTGTCGGTTATCATCATCTAGCAGGAGCCACTAATCATATCACTATTTCTACTGGACTCAGTGAGTTTACTAGTAAGTTATAGTGGTACTTTAATTATCATTCGGTGAAACTCCTAATATTAGGACATACGATTCCAGAGCCAAGCACTACTGCCGCAGGTGGCAGAATGCTGCAACTGATTACCTTGTTTCAAGAGGAAGGATATTCTATTCACTTTGCAACTTCTGCCTTGGAAAATCCAAGAAGCTTAGATCTAATATCAATTGGTGTCACATTAGATGTTATCCAATTGAATCATCCTTCTTTTGATGAGTATATTATTGACCTCAATCCTGATATAGTATTATACGATCGGTTTATTATTGAAGAACATTATGGATGGCGTGTCTCAAAGTGTTGTCCATTAGCTTTGACGATATTAGATACAGAAGATCTACATTTTCTACGTAAAGCTAGAGAAAATTCTATAAAGAAAGTGGGAGATTTATCAGCTGTGGATCTCTATACGGACGCGACTAAAAGAGAATTGGCGAGTATAATGAGATGTGATCTTTCATTGATTATTTCCGGATATGAATTTAAATTACTTAAAGATACTTTTGGGATTTCGGAATCTATCCTTCATTATTTACCATTTATGATCGATGAAGTTTCTGAAACCTTGGACACTAATCCGTTTTCAATGAGAGATGGATTTGTGACAGTAGGTAACTTATTTCATGCTCCTAATGTAGATAGTGTACTATACCTTAAAACATTAATCTGGCCGGAAATACGGAAACAATTACCCAAAGCTAAATTAGCAGTATATGGTAATTATGCACCGCAGCAAATTAACGAATTGCATAATGATAGAGAGGGATTCCTCATTAAAGGGTGGGCACCGTCTATTAAAGATATTATGGTTTCTGCTAAAGTATGTTTGGCTCCACTAAGATTTGGTGCTGGACTCAAAGGAAAACTTTTAGATGCAATGATATATGGTACGCCTGCCGTGACTACTAGTATTGGAGCAGAAGCAATGTATGGAGACAAAAGCAATGTATTTGCCGCAGATTTAAAAGAAGAAATAGTAACAAAAGCATTGTCACTTTATTCTCAAGAATCGATTTGGATTAAAAGTCAGAAAACTGGATTTGAAGTATTGAAGGAATGCTACTTAAAAACAAGCTATGCACCAAAATTGAAAGAGCGCGTAGCCAATTTAAAACAAAATATTAATGCTCATAGAAAGCGTAATTTTGTAGGCCAAGTCTTGCAGCATCAAACCATGCAAGCAACTCGATATATGAGTAAGTGGATTGAAGTGAAAAATCAAAAATAGATTTATTCACTTCAATAAACGTTGGTACATTTTTTTATGTGTCAGGACTAAAAATTACTCCACTACAATTTCCAAACTGGTCACTTGTGCAACATTAAATGCTCCTAGTACATCGCTGCCATTCGATGCAGTGATATTGCTAGGTGAATTGGCTAATGGCTCAGCAAATATCCCATTTCTTCCATTAAGTAATTGATCTCTTAAAAGCTCCATAAAGGCAAAGGTACTGTTGCTTATAGAGTGTATTTCAACTTTGCAAACGTCTCCTGTCATCCAAGGAGATACTTCATCTGCTACTTCAGTGGAGTCAGGGATAGGGTTGATTAGTTCGCGTATAGGAGCAATAAATATTAGTCCATCAGATTCAGCACCCTGATCAAAACCGCCATCAAAAGCTAAGTTTATTTCTTCAGGTCGATTCAGAAATGTTCCATTTTTAAAAGACTTTATCCAGTAGGTGTCACCACTGCCTGTAAAGTCCCTTGCAATTACTTCACAATATATGCCGCCATCT
Source organism: uncultured Saprospiraceae bacterium (assembly GCA_937995755.1). Taxonomy (GTDB): domain Bacteria; phylum Bacteroidota; class Bacteroidia; order Chitinophagales; family Saprospiraceae; genus UBA1994. The sequence goes on from CALKJD010000002.1 coordinate 118,880, forward strand.
ATAGACCCTATTTCACCATTTCTTACTTCCTGTCTTATTTCTTCTACTTCAGGACTTCTATTAAGTTGGGTGGTAGAACTATAAACAACATCTCCAACAGTTACAGCTAAATCGAAATCTTTAAAGTCTAATACAGCGATACTTGTATTCGGTCCTGGATCAAGGACGTACTTTCCATCTACATATTCAAATATATATGTAGGCTCGACACCACCATATCCAGGAATATTAACAGTAACTATAGCGTCTTCTACTGGGACTGGAGAACTATTGTCAAAGTAAGATTGGCTTTGTGTAACTACTATTTCTTGTACGACACCAGGCACATCTGTTAAGAAAGCATCTATGACTATTATTGCATCTGCATCGTCCAAGGTAACGTCTATTTTATCCTCGCAACTTGTGAGAAATACTCCGATAAAAATGAAGGACAGAAGTAATGAATATATATTTATTGATTTCATATTGTATTATTATATCGCGTCTTTAATAAATTGTAGAACTGCCGAAATAGATCTGCGCATTAAGCAATCTTGCTGATTGTCAGTCTCCTTAGTGTCGTTTTGTAAAGTTTTTTTCATGTTGGTTTTTTTGCTTGATGTATTATTAATATTGTGAGAATGTTAGTAAGTAATCATTCTCTTCTCGATAATGGAAATCTCTGTTTTCATTTTTAATTTTGGAATCAATTAAATTTGAAATTGTATGATACAGAAGGAATAAAACTACCAATTACTGACAGTCTATAGGCATCAGTATTTACTGGAGATCCTACTGGTATTCTTCCATCTTCTTGGGCGAAAAATATTGAGAATGCATTTTTTCGTGCATATACATTGTATATAGAAAACACCCAATCTCCTGTCCATCTTTTACCTTCTTTAATTTTACCTTTTCTGGTAATCGATAAATCTAATCTATGGTAGTTTGGCAATCTTACATTGTTCCGACTTTCATTAGCGTTGTGCGGAACAACGAATCCTTGAACTGAATATCTTGTTGTAGGGAATGTGGTTGGTGATCCAGTATTAAACGCAAAATTGGCACTTGTTGTCCATCTATCATTAATATCGTAGAAGCCAGTTAAACTAAGATTGTGTAGTTGATCAAATCTAGATGCATACCATTCACCTCCACTGATTCCTTCAGTTTGTCTTTCTGTACGAGCCAAAGTATAACTTAGCCAGCCACTAAATTTTCCTTTAGTTTTCTTAGCCATTAACTCCAAACCATATGCTCTACCTTTTCCTTCTATTAGATCACCTTCGATAAATTGATTAAGTAATAAATCAGCACCATCAATATAGTCGATTAGGTTATTCATTTTTTTATAATATACTTCTGCACTTAATTCGTAAGAGTTGTTGCTCAGATTTTGGAAGTAGCCTAATGCTATTTGATCGGCAGTAGATGGTCTAATATTATTAGTGCTTGGTGTCCATATGTCCACAGGTGTAGCTGCTGTAGTGTTAGATACTAGATGTATATATTGGGTAGTACGATTATAGCTAGCTTTTAATGAGTTGTCAGATCCTAGTTGCATCTGCAATGAAAATCTAGGCTCTAGATTGTAATAAGTTTTAATGCTTTCCCAATTATCATATTCAGTAGCGGAACTTACAAACCTTCGTTCTCCAGGTATGCCATCAGCATATTCGAAAGCGGTGCCTTTACCCATATAAGTAAAGGAGGATAGTCTCAGTCCGTAATTTGCTTTGATGCCACTCGTGATGTCTATTTCGTTTTCTACGTATAGAGCATTTTCCATAGCATACTTTTGTGGTAAACTAAAGTCTCTTTCTTCGCCTTCACTCACTCCAACTGCATTTCCAGGATCGAAAGTATAAAGTATAGATTGTCCACCAAATTTCAGTAGGTTACCAGGACTTAGGAAAAATGAAAATTCTGGTTTAATTCCAATATTCTGAATGCTTGCATTCCAGTCAAAACTGTTTTGTGAATCGTTCCCAAATTTTATTTGATAGTCGTAATCACTGTAGTAGAAAGTTAAATTACTAAACAACCTTTCGCTGAAAAGGTGATTCCATCGGATAGTACCTGTTTTATTTCCCCAGTTAAAACCTGCTTGATCTCCAAATCCAAAATTGTCTCTACCAAAATAGCCTGATAGAAATAGTCTGTTTTTATCATTGATATCATAATTGGTCTTGAGCGTAAGATCATAAAAATTTAGTTCGCTGCCATCCAAACTCTCAGATAAAAAAGGCTTAGCAAGTATGTCGATATATGATCTTCTAGCGGCAACGATAAGTGACGATTTATCTTTGATGATAGGAGCTTCTACTGATAATCTACTGAATATAAAACCTACACCACCATTGATGTTTAGTTTCTTTTTATTTCCCTCTTTCATTCGCACATCCAATATCGATGAAAGTCTACCACCGTATCTTGATGGAATTCCACCTTTATATAATTTTACATCTTTTACAGCATCTGGATTGAATACAGAAAAGAAGCCAAATAAGTGTGAAGAATTGTAAACAGGTGCTTCGTCTAGAAGGACGAGGTTTTGATCTATTGATCCTCCTCTTACATTAAAGCCGGTTGCTCCTTCACCTACAGAATTGACACCAGGAAGTAATTGGAGTGATCTGATAATTTCTACTTCTCCGAGTAGGGTAGGCATACTTTTTATTGTAGTGATATCTAGTTTATTGACACTCATTTCTACTTCACGTACATTACTATCTTCTTCCTTGGCGGTTACTACTACTTCGACTAATTCATTTTTCATTTCACCCATTTCTACATCTAGCTTATAGTTAGCTGTAAGAGAAATCGTTTTTGTAATGTTGCCAAAGCCGATGTATGAAAATTCTATTGTGTAATCACCTTTAGGAACTGATATAGAATAGAATCCATATTCATTACTGACGGCACCGTTTCCTATTTCTTTGACTAGAGCAGTAGCGCCAATTAATGTCTCACCACTTTGGGCATCTGTAATATATCCACTTATGGTGTAGTTGTCTTGAGCTGATAAGAGGCATATGCTTGCTAGGAAAGAGAGAACAGTTAATAATTTTCGCATTGGTATTAGTTATGTCTTGTTAATTGGTGGTAATAGGGTATGCATTACGCACTTAGTGGTGCAAGGTAAAGTAGTGAAACGGATATTATATAAGATTGTTACAGCTATCGGACGAATGTTTCGTTTTTATCGATTAGTCTATTAATTATCTATTTCTAATAAAAATAATGGATGCTTTTGGCAAATTTAATTTTTTCCTAGATAGGCTCAATACGCTGATCTTAAGGTCAATTAGGTTTCAGTGGGCGCTATATGTTATTGAAGCTGTTTTCTTCGATCAATGACATCATAGGCAACGAGTACTGAGAGACTGAAGAAGAAGATAGGGCCTACCTTATCTGCTTCTAGCATATCATTGATAAGTAATATGGCGCAGCTTACCACTATACAAATCAGCGCAGCCATGACTATGATTTTAGACTTTTCATCTTTCATACGATGATATAAGGATTCACCACGGACTAGGGCGGCGATCAGAAGTGATAAGAATATTAGCAAGCCAAACACACCTTGCTCAACGGCGATCATTAAGTAGTAATTATGAATACCTGATTTTTCAGGATTATTACTCACATATGTCTTGAATTCGTTGAGGGTATAGTCTTGATACGTATTATAAAAGTTAGCTGGACCAAATCCTAGCCAAGGTTTATCTGCGAGCATACGTCCACCGGCTACCCATCGATGTACTCGCTCCATAGTGGAGATATCCTCTAGTTTATAAGTAGCAGCTAATAGGTTATCATAGTTAAAATGCGACACGGTAGATTGGTAGTCTGGAGCATATTCGAGATACTTCTTATCGTTGACCAAGTAACCAACTCCTAAGAAAAGTCCAATTACTCCGATTGCTACTGCGGGTTTGGTGAGTTTCCATTTGACCATCCAATAGGCCGCTATAGCAATAATAATAGAAGCTTGAGCTGCTCTAGTATATGAAAAGTAGATGCCTACTACAAGAATTATTATACATAAAGACAGAAATAGTTTACGGGTTTTATTTTTTATATCTAGTTGGCGCAATGCATATACAAATGGTAAGAACATTACCAATATGGCAGCATAGCTGACATGATTCCTAAATATGGGATAGACTACTGTATTCGACGTTCTAAACGAAAAATTGTAACCCGCATGTCTTACTAGAACCCAAAGGACGGCAGCCATAAGTGGAAAGAGCAGAAGGTATATCGCTTTCTTGCTTTCTAGATGTGAACGTATCAGTTTGAATGGCATAAAGAAAAAGGGTACCACATACCATATTTTAGCCAATAAGTATTTAAATGAAACTACTGTATGTTGAGCGCCTATCGCGGTAATACCAATCCAAGAGATATGAAGAATTAGTAGTATGGTGATGGGGTTATATAAGTAGCTATAATCTATCTCTTTTATTTTACTAATAAATAGTAACAAACCGATGCCGGTAATGGCTAACATAATGGGCTCTGAAGGTAGGTCTGTACCTAGACCATTGGGTAGGTATATTTCTATTGAAAAAGGAATAGTGAGTAAGAAAAGTACGTAGAGAATACGATAATCCCAAAGGATAAAACCAACTCCTATAAAAAGAAAAGGAATCAAGAAAAACAGTACTTGTTCAAATAGAATTCCGGCACAAAAGAATATAGAGGAGATACCTATAGCGTAGGCAAATACCTGTTTGGCATTGAGACTATATATAGACTGTCGTAGACTATTCACTACTCCTTGATTTCTGACCAATTAATCTTTCTGTAATTCTCAATTAAGAAAACCATGAGAATACTTAATAGCAATGCAGACAATCCTATCATGGCTAAAAGTATTGTGCGCCTAGGCCTAGATTTATCTATAGGTGTCTCTGCCGCCTCTACTAAGAGCAATGCACTATAAGGTGCTTTGTAACTGGCCTCTAGTTGACTTTTTCGTTCTTTATCTAGAGATATTTGATCATTTAATCTTGAAAGTTCTTGAGTAAGTTTTTCTACCACGGATACTCCACTATTAAATAGTTTGGCCTTCTTTTCAAGACTCGCAAGCCTTTTTTCGTTGCTAGTGTACTTTATTCTCTTTATTCTTACTGAGTCAGAAGCACCACGGACTCTACTATTTCTATACATATCTATCTCACTCTGAAGGGCTTCCAT
>CALKJD010000003.1 GCA_937995755.1 uncultured Saprospiraceae bacterium
GCAGCTACAGTATTAGGTCTCCAAAGATCAAGGCTTACCATCTCTTCAAAATCTTCTGTGTATGTAGTTACAACTGATGGAGGTGTTGCAGGAGCTGCAGCGTCACCTACATTAAAGTTGTCCATCTCCATAGAGAAGGCATAAGTACTAGGCCAGATAACACTCTCTACAAGAATAGCCTGAATTTCAGAATAGTCATTTTCAAGGATAGCACCATCCCAATCCGGTAAACCAAACTGGTCCGCGATATTGTAAGTTACTGTATGCCACTCACCATCAGCAGGTACGTTTTTCTGGATTGCAAGAAACTCTCTCTGTAAAGCGCCATCTGCGTTAGGTCCCCAAGGAGAAACTAAGAAAGGAACGCTATCTACTTCGATGCCATCATATGTTGCGCCTGCTTCTACTTTTACGTCGAAAGCGATGTAAGGGTTACCAGAGATATCAAATATTAAATTTTCGTTAGTCGTAAAGTTGTAAAACTGACCATCATAGAAGTTGACCATGTTCACCACATTTTTGAGTACGCCATCTTCTTGGCTTACATCAAAAGCAGGAGTACCATCTTCTGCAGCTACAGTATTAGGTCTCCAAAGATCAAGGCTTACCATCTCTTCAAAGTCTTCTGTGTAAGTAGTTACTACAGCTGCAGGAGTTGCAGGAGATGCAGCATCACCTACGTTGAAATTATCCATTTCCATAGAGAATGCATAAGTACTAGGCCATATAACGCTCTCTACAAGAATCGCTTGAATTTCAGAATAATCATTTTCAAGGATAGCACCGTCCCAATCTGGTAAACCGAATTGGTCTGCGATATTGTAAGTTACTGTATGCCACTCACCATCAGCCGGTACGTTTTTCTGGATTGCAAGAAACTCTCTCTGTAAAGCGCCATCTGCATTAGGTCCCCAAGGAGAAACTAAGAAAGGAACGCTATCTACTTCGATGCCATCATATGTTGCACCAGCTTCTACCTTCACGTCAAAAGCGATGTAAGGGTTACCAGAGATATCAAATATTAAATTTTCGTTAGTCGTAAAGTTGTAGAACTGACCGTCATAGAAGTTGACCATGTTCACCACATTTTTGAGTACACCATCTTCTTGGGATACATCAAAAGCAGGAGTGCCATCTTCAGCAGCTACAGCATTTGGTCTCCAAAGATCAAGGCTTACCATCTCTTCGAAGTCTTCTGTATAAGTAGTCACTATTTCAGCAGGCACTACAGGAGCAGCATCATCGCCCACAGTAAAGTTATCCATCTCCATAGAGAATGCATAAGTACTAGGCCAGATAACGCTCTCTACAAGAATCGCTTGGATTTCAGAGTAATCGTTTTCAAGGATAGCACCATCCCAATCTGGTAAACCAAACTGGTCTGCGATATTGTAAGTTAAAGTATGCCATTGACCATCAGCAGGTACGTTTTTCTGGATTGCAAGAAATTCTCTCTGTAAATCACCATCTGCGTTAGGTCCCCAAGGAGAAACTAAGAAAGGAACACTATCAACTTCGATACCATCATAAGTAGCACCAGCTTCTACTTTTACGTCGAAAGTGATGTATGGATTACCAGTGATATCAAATATTAAGCTATCGTTTTTTGTAAAGTTGTAGAATTGACCATCATAGAAGTTTACTTGGTTTACTACAGTCTTTAGTACACCGTCTTCTTGACTTATATCAAAGGCAGGGGTACCATCTTCAGCGGCGACAGTATTAGGCCTCCAAAGATCAAGGCTTACCGTTTCTTCAAAATCTTCGGCGTAGGTGGTAACTGTTGTTTGAGCATTCATCGAGCTGAAGGCCCCAAGAACGAGTAAGCATAATAGAGGTAAATATTTTCCCATGTTAGTTTGATTTAAAAATTTAAAAAAAAGGTTCACATCTTCGCAATCGTTTGCACAGTAGTGCAATATAATTATTTCACGAGGATTTCACTATCATTTTTTAATAAAATCAAGAAAAACAAAATTGTATAATGAACTATAGGCAGATTTGCTAATCTATAGTTGTGCTGAAGTAGGGGAAATTGAGTATTAAGGTAGTTGACTTATGATTTGATTTTGTGGTTAGCGAGATTTGAAAGTTTTGTACAGCAGATTTGTTCCATGACTTGCTGTAGCTCTCTTTTTAGAATGGAAATTGATTGGTTTCCTCCTTTTTTACCCATAGCAGCAACGCCATACATAAATGCTCTACCTAGAAATGCAAATTCAGCACCAGAGGCAAGGGTGTTGGCAATGTCTGGACCGCATCTCATACCGCTATCCATCATTAATTTTATTTTGTCTTGATACAGTGGTGCTATACGCTGTAAAGATGAAATCGTAGATTCACCCATGTCAAGTTGACGCCCACCGTGGTTAGAGACTATGATACCATCCATTCCCCAGGCAATTGCTTTTTCAGTATCTTCTTTACTTGCGATTCCTTTTATGACTAGTTTACCTTTCCACTTATCGCGAATTCTCTTAATCTTTTCTTCGCTCAATCTACCATTGAAAGTTTTATTCATAAATAGGCCGAGGTGTTTGAGATTGAGTCCTTTCGGTAAGTAGGGTTTAAGGGTTTTGAATTCTGGTTGTCCCTCGATTAGCGTATTAATGGCCCAAGTAGGACAACCAGCGATTTGTAACATATTGGCGATTGTCATTTTTGGAGGAATGGCTAAACCATTTTTTATTTCTTTGGGTCTATAGCCAAATGTAGGTACATCAGCAAGTATTACTAGGACAGGACATTCTACATCATAGAGTCTGTCGATAAGTTTATCAGTAAGATTATTATTTGTCGGATGATATAGTTGGAACCAAGCTTTCCCTTCCGTAAGCGAAGCTACTTTTTCTATGTCAGCGGTTGCCACAGTACTTAGTATAAAAGGGATGTTGTGAGCATTTGCGGCAGAAGCTAATATTTCTGTTGCCCCTGGCCACATTAGTCCTTGAAGACCTATTGGAGAGATTCCAAAAGGAGCGCTATATGTATGACCAAAAAGCTCTTGCTCCATGGTAATCCCTTCATAGTCTCGTAGGTAATAGGGTTGCAATTCGATCTCTCGGATATCACTGGTGTTTTTCTTTATATTGATATCATTATTACAGCCTCCAGAAAGGTATTCGTAAGCAAATCTAGGAATACGTTTTTTAGCTTTTTCTTTGAGGTGAGGTATAGAAGGGTACCTAGAGTCGATATGGATTTCTGCTGTATTCAAGAGGCTATTATTTTATTTTTCAAGTATCAATGGTTTGTGTTTCGTAAGGCTGTAGCTTTTCTTAAAAAAACTTTTTCCTACGGCAGCATCGTTTACTATTAATGCGGCTCCTAAGGCAGAACCTAAAGGTGTTTTTGTCGTTCTTATTTTGTAGTCAGATAGGTAGTAAGATACTAATTTGACAAATATTTCATTATCAGTAAATCCGCCATCAATATAGACTTTTTTGATTTCAGTATTACTTAATGCGAGTTGAGAAGATGCTATCTGAACATTCATTAATTCATACATGAGTTGATGATAGGCAGTTTCAAAATTAGTAAATGCGTAATAATTATTTTTTTTAGGTTGGGGAGTCGAAGTGGCTAAAGATTCAAAATGAAAATAGCTTTTATTGTTCTTTGGAATAGCTTTAAATATTTTCGATGAGAAAGCGACTTTTTTATGATAGCCTACTTTCTTGTCAAAGTGTTGTCTGAGTTTTTCTATTTGGATATTATATTCATTTCCTAGAAAGAGTCTCGAAGCTCTCACACCTTTTCCATCTATAGACATATAATTGAGGCAATCACTATTTAGCTCGTGCTCTGTTAAATGATTCGTGTTAAATGGATTAAGTGTAATACTCCATGTGCCAGTTGAGATCAATAGGAAGGGCTTAGAGTCTGCAAGTAGATATGGAATAAGTGCTGCAGAACTATCATGAATGCCTGGACCGACTTTGATTTTTTTACCTTTGTAGCTCATGTTAATACTGACACTAGTCTCTACGATAGGGGCTAGTTTTTTATCTATTTCTTCGTTCACTACCCAATCATGATATGTTCTTTGTTCGTAATCCCATAGCATGGTATGGCAGCCTATACTAGTATAATCGCTTAGAGGTATTCCAGTAAAAAGAAAACTCATATATTGAGGTAGGTGAAGGCTGTATCTAATTTTTGAATATACTTCCGGTCTATGATATTTTAGCCAATACAATTGGATGCCACTATTGAGCATACCTGATGAAGGGGATGCAGTCTTACGGCAGATACTGTCAATTTCACCATGCTTGTCGTAAAGTTGATTGATGTACTTCTGATCTATTGGTTTTGTGTAGTTGTATAATGGCGTAAGTGGTTTGCCATTCTTATCTAAGTGTACAAGACTCGCTCCATAGGTGCTAAAGTTTATCGCTGTGACATCAAATTTTTTAGCTTTTAATATTTTTTTGAAAATAGACTTTGCCCATTTCTGGATAGCTCCAAGATCATCGCATGGATATCCATCTTCGTCTTCTATCTCATCAAATTTCTTATAATCTCTAAAAACTTCTTTATAGTTTTCATCAAAGAGAAAAAATTTCTTATTGGTTTTTCCAATATCAAATATGGCTGTTACTTTTTTCATGTTTGTACAATTTAAAGTCCAGTCGCTTGAGAGTGTTGTCCTCTTTTTAGGATTAACGATTCTCTTATTTTTAGGTCTCGATACGTATCGATTGGGTTGATTGCTGCTCCTGCTCTTTTTCTTGCCTCAGCTACTAATGGTCGTACATCTGTTCTGTACGCTTCATGTAATATTTCTTGGCAAGCCACTACGTCATGATTAATTTGTGCATTCTTAAGTTTTTCTTGATCTATTAGTAATGCTTGTGCATAAGATATTAGTATCGCGTCTAATGATTGTAGTAGATCTTCAAGAGGGTCTTTTACATTGTGACTTGCATCTATCATCCACGCTAACGGAGGGTTGTCAGCGGTATTGTTTTCCATGCCAGCTACTAGCTCATTGAATATGAGAAATAATTGATAAGGCTTGATACTTCCCACAGTTAGGTCGTCATCTCCATATTTGCTGTCGTTAAAATGGAATCCACCTAACCTTCCTTTATAGATCAGTGTAGATACTATATTTTCGATATTGGTGTTAGGTAAGTGGTGACCTAGATCTACCAGCGTGTGAGCTCTATCACCCGTCTCTGTAGCGAGCATGAGTGAAGTACCCCAATCTTGTATTACAGTATGATAGAAATTAGGTTCGTATGGCTTATACTCAATAAACATTCTCCAATCCGTTGGCATCTCAGAATAGATGTTTTTCAGACTATTAGCAGTATGATCTAAGGTTCTTCTAAATGACGCTTGACCAGGAAATGTGCTGCCATCTGCAAGCCAAACTGTAATGGATTTAGAGCCAAGGGATTCACCTATTTTGATCACTTCATGATTGTGTGCTATCGCTTGCTCACGTACTGCTGCATCTTCATTGCAAAGCGATCCGTATTTGTAAGATTTTCTTTGTCCTTTTTGATCTTGGAATGTGTTACTATTTACAGCGTCAAATATAATTCCGTGAGAGGCGGCCCTTTCTTTAATAGCTGAAGGGTCAGAAGGTATATCCCAAGGTATATGTAAAGATATTGAACCTGCCGACCCTGTCAGTGCATGTAATATGCCTACATCATCTATTTTTTCTCCGAGTGTTGAAGGCTCGCCTCCATAACCAAATCTGCCAAATCGCGTTCCGCCAGCCCCTAATGCCCAAGAGGGGATAGCTACTTGAAAATCGATTAGCTGCGTGATGACCTTTTCTATCTGAACATTTTTTTTAGAAAGCATGTTCGTAGTATAATCAAATGAATCTGTGTGAATAAGATTCTTGTGGTTTGCATTTTGTATTTGATCTTTCATCGGTATATTTATTTTCTAGAGATGTACTATTAGTTTTATTAATTTGACTTTCTACCTTACAAAAGCAGCAGCCATTCCGCCATCTACATTAATAATGTTTCCTGTGCTCTTATCTAGAATAGATACTAAAGCAAGGACTCCATTGGCAATGTCTTCAGGTAATATTATTTCATTGAGAAGGTTTCTTTTAGCGTAATGTGCAGGTAGTTCTTCTACGGTAATTCCATAAGCTTTGGCCCTTCCTTCTGCCCATTCGCCTTCCCATATTTTGGAACCTACGATTACGCCATCAGGATTTACCGTATTCACTTTAATTCCATCAGAACCAAGCTCCGCAGCAAGTAACCTGGTCATATGTTGTTGAGCCGCTTTGGCCGTACCATATGCTACATTGTTAGGTCCTGCTACCAATCCGTTTTTACTTGCAATGTTTACGATGTCTCCACCCATTTCTTGTTTTCTCATCATATTGACGCCTGCTTGCGACATTAGGAACTGTCCTTTGACTAATACATCTTGGAGTATAGCCCAGTCAGACTCTTCAGTGTCAGCTAGTGGTTTTGATATGGCAAGACCAGCACTGTGAATGATTATATCTACACCACCAAATGCTAGTGCAGCTGATTCATATGCTTTCTCGACTGACTCTTTTGATGTTACATCACATACCGCGTAGGCAGCTGTATCTCTTGGGTAAGTACCGATAGCTTCTTTCAATCTATCTTCTACTATATCAGTGAGTACCACATTGGCACCAGCACTTGCAAGTTTGTCTGCTATAGCTTTACCGATACCACCACCAGCACCTGTTACTATAGCCACTTTACGAGATAATGGTTTTTCTGCTGGCATACGTTGCAGTTTGGCTTCTTCCAAGAGCCAGTATTCTATATCGAATGCTTCTTGTCTTGGTAATGCAGTATACTCAGAAATTGCTTCTGCGCCTCTCATCACATTGATAGCATTTATATAGAATTCTGCAGCTACTCTTGCGGTCTGCTTGTTCTTAGCAAATGTGAACATGCCAATTCCTGGATACAAAATCACTACTGGGTTTGCATCTCTGATTGCTGGACTATTACTGTGCTTACATGATTCATAATATTCTGAATAGTCATTTCTATATTCTTCAAATGCACTATTTAGTTTTTCTTTGATAGCATCGATGTCGCTTAGATCTGCCTCAGGAGAAAGATCCAATACAAGAGGTTTTATCTTTGTTCTTAAGAAGTGATCAGGACATGATGTGCCTAGTGGTGCTAATCTGTCTAGATCATTACTATTAATAAATTGAAGTACTCTAGAATCATCTGTAAAGTGACCAATCATTGCATTGTTACTAGAGCATAATCCACGTAGGATAGGTGCTAAACTGCTGGCTTGATTTTGTCTGTGATCTGGGTTGGCACTTTCTATTTTTTGACCTCCAAATACTTCACTATTTTGACTTTCTTTTTCGGTGATATATGCAGATGCCATTTCGATCACCTCAAGACTATTGATGTAACATTCGTATGAAGTATCTCCCCAAGTAAATAGACCGTGGCTACCTAGCACGATTCCTCTGATATTAGGGTTTTCGTTTAGACATTGCTCCAATTGTAGGCCTAAGTCAAACCCTGGTCTTTGCCAAGGTACCCATCCCATAGTGTCGCCCCATATTTCTTTAGTGATTGCTTCACCATCTTTAGCCGCTGCGATAGCTATTAACGCATCTGGGTGTAGATGGTCAATGTGTTTGAAAGGCAGTAAGCCGTGTAGTGGAGTATCTATCGAAGGTGCTCTACTGTCTAGGTCATATATGCAATGATAGAAAAGTCCTACCATCTCATCCTCATGCTCTAATCCGCGATATACGTTTTTTAAATCTCTTAAGCTTTCTGTATATAAGCCTGCTATTCCATTTCTTTTTAATGTGCCGATATCACCACCAGATCCTTTGACCCACATGACTTCTGTGTCTAAGCCAGTTAGAGGATGTTTTTCTATTGTTTTGCAGCTAGTGTTACCGCCACCAAAATTTGTAATTCGAAGATCAGCTCCTAGTATATTGGATCGGTATAGAAAAAGTGCCACTTGATCATCACCGAGTGATTTCGCTTCGTTTTCGTCCCAGTTGTAGTCTACAAATTTGTACGTTTTATTCATGGTGTTTAATGTTGTTTTTGTGAGTTTATTTAAAATCGACTCACATATTTTTAATGTTTATTTATTTCTATAATGCTATTCCGATAATTTCAGAATGAATTTAAATTATTGTTGTTATCTGGTCAGGAATTTTGGAGAAGAAAAGAATCAAGTACTTATCGATTTAGAGTATATTTTGGCATGAAAAATAGAGTATAATCTAAAATAAATCGATCTTTTTAGATGTAGTTTTTATAAGAGGACCATTACTTGTTTTTAACAAATAATGGTCCATCCATAATCTAAATATGTGCTTGTTTTAGATCTTGATCAACTGACTAGCACTGATTGAATTTTTTGTATGTACTTTTATGATGTACAGTCCGCTATTATATCTTGCCATCTGTAAAGCTTTGTTATTAGCATTTACATTCACGGATTGCATAAGCTCTCCAGCAGTATTGAAGATTTCAATTTTCACTATTTCTTCAGGAGAGGTAATGTTTACAAGGTCATGAACTGGGTTAGGTGTAATTTCGAAATTAGCCTCGACAACATTTTTATTACTTAGAATTATGTCGTTAGGTTCGTCATATAGTTCACGTTGTCCTGCATGCCAGTTAAGGTCACCTACTGGTAATCCGTCGTGTCCACCTACTAATAATGTAGGATTGGTATAAGCAAGATTTTCTGGTAATGGCCACGCAATATCAATAAGGATATCAGTGCCGTCTGCAGCATCATAGTTTCTTGTTGTTCCAGCATCTCCAGAAAGCGGTTCGCCTGGTGTTAAAGTAGCTCTATATGTTTCACAGAAATCAGCTACGCCATCCACTACAAAATCATGAGCTGCGATATCTGTGAAGCTAGGATCCATATTGTAGTTGTCGCTAGTATGGAAGAAAGGGTGACCATCTGCATCATCAAATAATGCTTGAGTTCTTGCATTCATCCAAACAATATTATCATCTACTTCACTATTTGTTTCCCAGTATGACTTGATTGCTTCAGGCGTAAAATATGCATTGTGAGTTATGTTTAATTTTCTGTCTGACTCTGTAAGTCCTTCTGCATCTAGTATGTTACTTGGCGCTTCGTAAATAGAAACTATAGATGTTGGAGAGCCGTCTGGTTCATATACTGTGAGGTCTCTAAATTCTTCTGAATCTCCATATGCAAGAGTACCATAAAAGAGGTTACTTCTGATATTGGTGTTAGAAGCAAATCTCAATCTCATCGGATCTACAAGGTTTGTGAAAATAGTATTGTGCTCTATAACCTGAAATCTTGCTAGACCATTTTCCTGGAATAACCAGAATGCATTATTGTTAAAGAATGTATTATTGGTAATGATCATAGTGTCTACAGGAAGTGCTGGGAAAGTTACTTGCTGTCCAATAAACATATGTGTAGCTGATACTCCGTTTCTCCATTCGCAATCGCGTATGTAGATCTTGTTGTTGGCACCTTCAAATCTCGTAGCACCACCTGTAAAGGCATTGAAGATACATCCTTCATAAGTAATACTTTGGCCGTCACCATTGGCTACTACGGCGGAAGTGAATCCTAGATATTCTCTATTGAGATCTACTCCATTAAAGAAGATGTCTTTAAAGAGGTGTCTATCGTTTTCTCCATCTAGATTGAAGAATGGGCGGATATTAGTTCCGTCAGAAAATTGACCCGCTATAATCATAGGTGGACGTAAAGATTCGTCACCACCAGCAATTAATCTGATAGGGTAGTTTGCATTAATAGTGGCTTCCATTAAATAATTTCCGCCTCTTTCAAGTCTATATATCCTATCGAGGTTTGCCCTATCACCATTTGGTAAGGTGTCACCTGCGATGACATAGTATAAAGCGGCATTATTCGTACCAGGTGGCACATCCATAATGTCTTGACTAAATAGAGTACTCAAGCAGAGCATGTTTAGCACGATGAGAACTGATAACTTGTAAACTGTTTTCATAATTGTGAGTTTTTTGATTGGTAGAATAAAGGTTAAAATTTAAGTCTCAAACCTAAGTCAACAGTAGTACCGTAATCCTGAATACTGGAATCATAAGTACCATTTTGAACTAGTTCTCTATCAAAAGCACTAGTTATATTATTGACGTTAAGGAAGAGTTGTGCATTTTTATAAGGTAGTTTTTGTTTAGCTGAAAAATCCCATCTAACATATCTGCCAATAGATGGTGAAAGCTCAGGCCAAAAAGTGGCGCTCTTAAATGTATTTGCTTGATAGAGCATAGAGATTCTTGTAGAAAATCCTTTTACATCATAGCCAAGTTGTACATTGATTATATCTGATGGTTGATCTATAAGTCTACTTACATAGAATGAATCCACATTTATTAAATCTGGTTGGCTAAATGGGCCATCGGCGACATTGATTACTTCCGTATAAGGATACTTCGCTTCAGAAAAAATATGTGTATAGTTGATGTTTAAAACTATACCTTTCATAAATCCTTTGAGATACCAGAAGTTAGTTTGCCATTCTGCTTCTATTCCCTGTACTTTAGCGTCTTCAGTATTGTTAGCCGTAGTATAGATATCATAGAGTCTAAATTGATCTTCTAGTTCTGCTGTAGAAGGATCTAACAGTATTCGTCTTCCGAGATTAAGTATTTGATTTTCTATTTTCTTTGTGAATCCACCCAAAGTCAATAGACCAAGTTTATTGTTATGGAAAGAAAGGTATAGATCAAAATTAGTCGCAAGTTCAGGTTGTAAACTTCTGTTATTGTAGCTTACTATTTGTGCGAGAACTAACACATCTTGTCGAGGGTTAATCTGGTTGTAGCTTGGTCTAGCTAAGGTCTGCGTAAAGGCTCCTCTAATATTAAACCACTTGGTTGGACTTACCTTAAGATGTATCATAGGTAGCAGAAACCCATTGCTTCTAGTTGTTGTAGTATCGCTATTTGCATATAATCGTTCTATACTTGAGAATCCTGCTTCTCCTCTATTTCCAGTATATTCAGTTTGATTTTGCTCATATCTCATCCCTGGAATAAACTTGACTTTTGATCCGATATCTATATCGGCCATTACATACGCGGCTTTTAGATCTTCTGTGCCATTGTAATCAAATGTGCGAGAGCTTCTTTCAAATTTGAAGTATCCATCCATAAATACGCTCTCTGATGTTCTAAGCACTTGTAGCGCTTCTTTCATCATATTGATATCTGCTACGGTACCTAGTTGGTAATCACCATTTAAAAACTCGCTTTGCGTATAGTCATTGTCAATAAATAGATTGTATGGAATTCTATTGCCAAGCGTTACATTGCTGGCAAGGCTAGGGAAGTGATTGATAAGTGCATCGTTTCCACTTTGTCCACTACCTATCAATAAATCGCTACCATATACTTCTCTATCGTGTAGACGGCTTTTGTGTCTATATTTTCCACCTACTTTTATTTTACCATTAATATCTTTCGAAAGGTTAATGTCGTATTCTAAGTTTAGTGATACACTAGTCTGTTGCTCTTCTGTATTGAAAGTACTTTGACTTAATCCATCGAAGTAAGTAAGTGAATCATTAGTTGTACTGAAGTTTTGTAAATCAGTAGGTCCAACCTCTTTATTGTTTAAGGCAGCCGACTGGATCGCTCCATTTTGTCTAAAGAAGAATTCTAATGCCTCTGGTCTTTCATTACTCGTACGAGAGTGAGATACTTTAGCCGTAATGTTTAGTTTGTTAATCTTCTTTTCAAATGATAGTATTGAATTGTTGATTTCCAAATTTACCATATCATCCGTTACGCGATATTCATGTGTTCTATTGTTTACTAGATATGATTCACCATTTCGATTGATTTTGGTATTACCTCTATTATATAAGTTCATCAGTTGGATTGATCCATTTTTGATCTTGTAATCGAGGACAACAGTAGCGCCTACACGCTTTCTTGATCTTGTTATGTTATTTAGGTTTAATGCGCCTAAATAGACTGGATTAGTTTTGCCAATTTCCGCACTATTCTGAACGAAGTAATTGGCACTCATTTCATTTGAGCTTCTATTTCTATTTTCAACAGTTCCTTGCAGATATACACCTACTTTGTCGTCAAAGTACCGGTTACTTATAGAACCTACCGCTAAATAATCTGAAAGGCTAGAAGTGAGTCCATTATAACCGCCTTGGAATACGATGTCACTTTTATAACCTTTGTCAGCAGTACGTAGTTTGAAGTTGACTGATCCTCCAATGAAGTCAGCGTCTTGATCAGCAGTGACTGCTTTAAAAACTTCGATACCATCAAGAGAATACGGTGATATCATACTAATGTCTGCACTACGGTCGTCTTCACCACCTGACATCGATATACCCTCTACCATCATCTTTGTATATTTAGGGGATAGTCCTCTTATTACCACTTTGTTGGCTTCACCTCCACTACGTTGTATTGATACTCCAGGTAGACGACCAATCGTTTCGGCTGCGTTGGCATCAGGTAGTTCTTGCATTTTTTTTGCGGATACTACATTTACTATAGACCTTGAGGATAATTGACTATTGATTGCTGCATTTTGTGCATCCGCTTGGGCAGTGATAGTTACTTCTACACCTTCCATTATTTCATATTCCATTTCTATATTCCGAGTGACAGCTTGGTCGGAAAGTATAGTGATTATCTCTTTTTTTGTAGCATAGCCTAAGTATGAGATCTCAAATTCATGATCTCCAGCTTCGAGACCCGTAAGGGAGTAGTAACCACTTACATCACTAATCGACCCTTGACTTGTGCCGCTTAATTGGATCGTCGCACCAATAAGCTCTTCTCCTGTTAGCTTATCTTTAATGAGACCGTTGAGGATTCCTCCTTGAGCTAGTAGCGTGAAGGCGTGACAGTTTAATGCTAAGAAAATAATTAGTAAAATTCGGTTGTGTAGCTTTTTCATATATGATGGGGTTATATATATAATTACTAGAAAATGGACACACGATGAATTACTGATCAAGGTAGTGTCATTACAAACAAATATAGCATAATTGAACAAACGTTTGCATAACTTGATAAAATATATTATTTCAAGTCAACCAGAAATGTAGATTTAGTCGTTTTGCTTTCATTGGATTGCTTTTGCCTCACAATATTTGTGAAAGTTGTTCTAGAAGTGATTTAGGATAGTAGAGGGTATTCGGAATGATAAAATATTGACTTTGCGTTCATTTTTAACATTTGAGGCTAGAGTAGTTAATTTGAATTACAGTGACTTTTCGGTTTTCTATCAAGCTTTCAATCATTTTATGTTTTTCTCCATCTTTTGTGTTTGCTCTCTATATTATATAGTGTGTAGTACTTGTATTATGAATAATTGACCAATCCAATTGATAAGAATCATTGATATTTACACAAACGTTTGCATATTAGTTGTACTTGCTTATATTTGTTAATAAATGAATAGATAGAAATTGATATTCATATACATTTAAAGTTCACCGTTTCAAACTGAATATGAAGGATAAAACCACTTTTTTAACTTCGATGATTCTGCGCGTGCAACTATGCATGTTAGCCGTATTGATAGTTTGTTCTGCCAATGGACAGGAGTCGAAATCGACAGTAAATGTTCAAGGAAAGGATGTAACTCAATTGAAACATTCTTGGGCTGCTCAATGGATTACACATAAGACTGCTCCAACATTGGAGTATGGTGTCTTTTTGTACAGGCGTTCTTTTGAATTGCAAGAAGTACCTAGCCAGTTTATTATATATGTATCTGCGGATAATCGATATCGTCTCTCTGTAAATGGTGAGGTAGTAAGTACCGGACCTGCAAGAGGAGATATTAATAACTGGAGATACGAAGAGGTAGATATAGCCCCTTACCTAAAGCAGGGTAATAATGTGTTAGCGGCACAAGTGGTTAACTTTGGTGAATTTAGACATGCTGCTCAGACTACATTTCAGACCGCATTCATTTTACAAGGACATGAAGATAATACGGTAGATCTGAATACTCGACCTGATGAAAAGTGGAAAATATTCCATGACTACGGATATGACTATACACCTTTTACATCAGATTCAGTAGGGGGATATTATGCAGCTGGACCTGGAGATATATTATATGCGGATAAGCATCCTTGGAAATGGGATCAGATTGATTTTGATGATAGTAATTGGCAGTTGCCTAGAGCAGCTACGGTTGAATTCGCGGTTGGGAGAGGTTTTCTTTTTGGTAGTACGTGGTACTTGGTTCCAAGAGAAATACCTGCAATGACTAATGTGCCCACTAGAATAACTAAAGTAGTAAGGTCAGAAGGAATAGAGTTGCCCACTCATATATTTAAAGGAGATAAGGGAATAATTATTCCACCCAACACAAAAGCTTCTATTATTTTAGATCAAGAACACCATACTATAGGTCATCCAAAATTATGGTTCAGTAAGGGTAAAGATGCTAAGGTTAAATTGACTTATGCGGAGGCTATGTTTTTCAATGATTCTAAAGAGTATTCGGCTCATGGCGGATGGCACAAAGGTCATAGAAATAAAGATTTTGATAAGAAAGATGTCAAAGGGTATTACGATATAGTATATCCTGATGGTGGTGAAAATAGAGCGTACCAACCTATGGCTATGCGAGTGTATCGATTTGTGAAAATGGATATAGAGACTCAAGGAGAAGCATTGAATTTAGATGACTTTTTGGGCTATTATACAGCTTACCCTTTCGAAGAAAAATCTAGTTTTAATAGCGACAACGATAGCTTAAAAGTAATATGGGATATAGCCTGGAGAACCTTGAAAAACTCTTCGGTGGAGACTTTTGTGGATCCTTATTATGAGCAGTTGCAATATATCGGTGACTCTAGAGTACAAGCGATGGTAGCGCTCTATGTTGCGGATGATGATAAGCTAATGAAAAAAGCTATTAAGTCATTTGATGATTCAAGATTGCCTATGGGTTTGACCGCGAGTAGGTTTCCTTCTTACATAGTCCAAGTGATACCGACGTACTCTTTATTATGGATTGGGATCATGAATGACTTTTATATGTATAGAAGTGAATCACAGTATTTGGAGCAATTTCTTCCAGGTATATTGACCGTACTCGATTGGTTTGAAAGACATGTAGATGATACAGGCATGCTTGCTAATTTAGAGTGGTGGAACTTCACAGATTGGGCAGCTGGATTTGACAACGGAATTCCTCCTGGAGCAGACGATGGACATTCTGCTAATATATCACTTCAGTATGTCTATGCCATCGAAAATGCATTGCCAATATTGAGAGAGTTTGGTAAAACTGCAGAAGCTGATAAGTATGAATTGTTAGCCAACTCGATTAAAAAAGCAGTCCTTAATCTATGCCAAAATGATACGAATAAATTGATTGCTGAACGTCCAGAAAAAGATGTCTACTCACAACATACGAATATATGGGGTGTACTTACAGACGCATTTTCTGAGGAAGAAGCAAAGTCAATAATGGAAAAAGTATTAGTAGATCAAGAACTTATACAAGGGACAGTATATTTTAAGTTTTACTTAGTTAAGGCATTGCAAAAAGTGGGATTGGGAGATAAGTATATGGATCAACTAGGGCCATGGAAATATATGATAGATCAAGGAATGACAACTTTTGGAGAAACGGATAAAAATCCTCGATCGGATTGTCACGGATGGAGTGCTACACCATGTTTTGATTTGCTACATGTAGTAGCTGGAATTCAGCCTGCCAGTTCTGGATTTAACACAGTGTTGATCGAACCTAATTTTAATGATTTGCATCACATAGACGCTAGTTATAAGCATCCTGCTGGAATAATAGAGGTAGATATCAAGAAAAATAATAGTGGTGATGTTGATGGTAAAGTGACGTTGCCGGAAGGATTGACTGGAACATTCAAGTATGATGGTAAAGTAATAGACTTGTCAGGGAGTACAAGCATTAGGATTCGTAAATAAATAATACTACAACGTTTGATGAAGAATATTATACATAAAATAGATTTAGGCCATTGGATAATCGCTGCTATATTTTTCATAGTGGGATCTCAATGTAATGGACAAGTAAGCAATACTAGAATCTCATTGAACGGAGTAGTTCCCTTTGAACAAACGGTAGACGCTTTTCCTCCATCTACATTTACTAGAACTATTCCGGTGCCAGGACTTGTGGATTTGGCAATGCCTAAAATAGATCAGTATGACGAATACTTTGCTGGAAAGCATGCACCACGATATAGTTGGTTTAAGTTTCAATTTGATGTTGAAGAAAAGGATAAAAATAAATTCGCAATTCTGAAGATGTTAAAATCTTTTTTTAATACCCAAGTAATAATCAATGGCCATGATTGCGGCGCTTATATGCAAGGTAGTACTCCGATAGACGTTGATTTGACTCCTTTTATCGCAGAAGGAAATAATATATTATTAATTAGGCTAGGGGATAGGGCATGGATGCCTAAAGAAGCAGCAACAGGGTTTGATAGAGAGAAGTATACAGATATTCCTGGTATATGGGATGATATTTTTATAGAGCTTGGTGGCCCCATAAAAGTGCATAGAGCTCTTGCTTTGCCTGATCTAAAAAACAAAAAGGTCACAGCAAAAATACAGTTAGAAAATTACGCCAATATCGTTGAACGAAATATGGAATATTCTGAGATAGAATATACTCTGAACGCTCAAGTGATAGATAAAAAATCAGGTGAGTCTGTCTCTAATGTAATAACAAAGAAAAGTAAAGTAGGATGTCAACAAATGCAAATGCTGGAATTTGATATCGACATTAATAATCCGATTGCCTGGTCTCCAGATAATCCACATCTCTATGAGTTGATGATTGCCACTACGGCAGATAAGAAGTACTACGATGACTTTGGAAATAAAGAAAGTATAAAACCAGCAGATAATCAGACTTGGATCGGCATGCAGGATCAAAAGCAGATTACATTTGGTATGAGAGATTTTGAATCGGTAGGTACCGAATTCCATCTCAATGGATCGCCAATTCACCTCTACGGATCTACGATTACCCTCAATCGATTTTTTGAAGATAAAGATAGAGCGCATTTACCTTGGGATAGAGAATGGGTAGAGGATCTGATGGTAAACATTCCCAAAGCATTAAAGTGGAATTTCTTTAGAGTAAGTATTGGTGTACTTCCTGAGTTCTGGTATGACCTAGCAGATGAACATGGTATCCTTATACAGAACGAATATCTAATGTGGAACCTAAGAGGAAGACCATCCGGATATGAAAAGGAATATACAGATTGGATATGGAGCGATGGGAATCATCCTAGTATTGTGATTTGGGATGCGCTCAACGAGCAGAAGCAAGATTATATTGGTAAGGTTTTGATACCAAAGTTAAAGAAGTTAGATACATCTAGAATTTGGGATTTGGGATATATGAAAGCTGAAGATCTAGCTCAGTTGCAAATGGAGGAAATTCATTGGTACCCTTTGGCGCATGGTTGGTGGGTTAATGATGATTGGTTTGATGAGCATATGGCTGCATTTCGTTTCGGAGAAGTGACTCGAAAGTATGAAGGTTTAGCACAGATAGATCAAGCTACAACACCTGTAATTGTCAATGAGTTCGGATGGCAATGGCAAAGTAGAGATGGCTTGAAATCAGGGGTGAGGACATTCGGAAATTTTGCTGATGATGACGTGACACCGTATGATAAAAACTATGAATCTTTTGAGCCAGATGGCAGTCAGTTGTACGATAATAGAGATACATATTTGTACTTTTTGGGAGCAGGGGCAGATGCCCAATCGAGAAGAGATTTTCAAGCATATATCTTAGCTATCGAATCTGAAATTCTTAGAAGTTCGAGGCAGGTAGATGGACTTGCAAGTTTTGCATACTTGACTAATAATAATGGTTATACAGGTGATTGGTTTATAGATGATATTAAAGACTTGAAACCGTCACAAGGTTTGCTAGTTCAGTATCATACCTGCCGTCCTTTCGCAGCATTTATAGATGTGCAAGACGCGAGATATTTAAAGAATCCTGAGTATTTCGCTGCTGGGTCTAGTCAGACGATTAACGTAAATGTCGTGAATGATAATCTAGAATCGTCTACAGGAGTATTGACTGTTAAGCTAGTAAGTGTAGATGGTATGGAAGAGATGGAGATGCAGCAGGTGAGTGTAGATCCACAGTGGCAAAAAACTGTTTCTGTACAGTTCACTTTGCCATCTAAAGAGGGTGGATATATGTTGCTTACAGAATTGAAAGAGAACGGCAGCGATGCCATGTCGCAAGTGAGTAGAAGATATATACAAGTAGGAAAAAATGAAGTAAAAAAATGGCCAAACTATCAATACGTAACACCAAGTGGATGGCCATCTAAATAGTAGTATTGTTAACACTTAAATTTGGGGAAAATGAAGAATATTTACAGTTTAGTACTTTTAGTAATGCTGTCGTTTACAGTGGCTGAGGCAGCAACAATAACTTGGAATGGTGCAGCAGGCAATAGTGACTGGCATGTTGCTGGTAATTGGATAGGAGGGGTAAAGCCAGGACCTGCGGATTACGCATATATTAGTGGTGCATATACGGTCAATATATCTACATCTGAAAGTATTCAGCACATAAGAATAGTTAATGCTATTCTTAATATTACCGCCTCAGGTGAATTGAATTGTGATGGAGCTACGGCTCCTGGAATTTGGGCTCAGGGGGATGTTAATAATATGGGAACAATTAATATTTCTAATGTGACTAATTTCCCAGGAATTCAGTTGACCAATAAATCATTTGTCAATGATGGTACTCTTGTAATTGATGGGGTTTCGAAAGAAGGTGTCTGGTTAACAGCTAGTGCAGTATTTGACAATAATGGTAATATATCTACAAATAATATAGGAACACATGGTTTGCACGTGGGAGCGACTACATGTACATTTAATAATAACAGTGGAGCGATTCTAAATATTGGAAATCTTGGAGCAGTGAGCTCAAGAGGTATTTTTAATTCAGGTACTATTGTATCTAGCAGCGGTGCAACTATAAATATCGATAATACATCTTTAGCAGCGATTCAAACCAGTGGTACTTCAATGTTTACTAATGGAGGAATGTTATCCATCGGAGTAAATACAGCATGTGCAAATCATGGTATTAATAACGCGGGTAGTTTTGTAAATACAGGAAATTGTACTATTGAAGATATTGCATTCAGTGCTGTATTGAACGCAGACGGATCATCATTTGATAATAGTGGAACCTTGTCAATTACTGACGATGGTAGTTTAGCTTTTAATAATCCAGGCACGGGTACTTTTACCAATTCAGGAATCATCGAGGGGGAAGGAATATTCACTATCTCTTCTAGTATTTTTACGAATACAGGAACAATTGCTCCGGGTTTTTCTCCTGGTACTCAGACGTATCAAGGTGGATTTTCTAACGGAACTTTAGAAATTGAATTAGCTTCAGCTACAGACTTTGACGAATTGGTATTTAGTGGAGGAGGAAGTTCAGATTTTGCGATCGGAGGTACTCTTAATGTAAGCTTACTCGGTGGGTATACGCCAGCGATTGGAGAGACATTCAAGATAGTTACATCTACTCCAGGTTATACTGGGACATTTGCAAGTATTAGTTATCCTACCGCTTCGACTGAATGGAAAATTGACTACAATTCTTCTGATATCACGATAGAGTATTTAGGTATTGTTTTGCCAGTAAACCTTATAGATTTCAAGGCTATTGCTAAAGGTGAAATGATTGTATTGGAATGGTCCACAGCACAGGAGCAGAATAGCGAAGGCTATACATTACAAAGAAGTAATGATGCAAAATTATGGAGTGACATGGCATGGATAGATAGTAAGCAATCAAACGCTTCCAATATCCAGAAGTATGCGTATCTCGACCAATCACCGATGTCTGGCATGAATTACTACCGATTAATTCAAAAGGATGTAGATGGTAAAGTGACTTTCTTACCCGTAGCTTCGGCTACAATAAATGAGGCAGTAGACGTTGTGGTGGAACTGTATCCTAATCCTGTAGCTAATTTATTAAATATAAAATCCCAAAATATTGATGATATCAGGAGTATTAAAATATATAATGCCGCTGGTATGCAAATGGATGTTGTAAGAGTAAACGTATCTTCGATAGATATATCAGCATTTCCAGTTGGTCAGTATTGGGTGGAAGTACAATCTAATGCTAGTACCAAAACGTACTCTATAATAAAAAGGTAAAATAGTCAATGAAAATAGTTCTCTATATATCGTTATTCATAAGCTTTGGTATTCAGATGTCTGCACAAAATGTGGAGATTAGAAATTATCAACAGAACCAAATATTGACACCATTTCGGTTACCTCTGCCTCAGGTAGTTACGGAGAGGGTAGATCTAGATAATGATGGTGACCCAGACGTACTTAAAGCGACTCTCCCAGATGGCACTAAAGTGTTATGGATTGATGATGATGACGATATGAAAGCTAGTGACCTAGAAGGTGATACGGATAGTGATTGTGTCATGATTGATTTAAATGGTGATGGAGCATACGGCGGAGAGAAGGACCTTATAGTGGATTGGGCAGATGAGAATTTGGATGGTCAAGCAGATTTGCAGTTCATAGTTGACAATGGTTATAAAAATAAAAGCGGAAAGTGGGAAAGTCATTTCATCGTTTTTTTTGATGATGATCAAGATGGTGTATTTAGTTATATCAATTGGGATCATTTTAAATTTGAAGGATGGGACAAAAGCGGACAGGCCAATTTTTTTGCGGATTATAATGGCATGAGTAAGATGTTGAAAGTGCATATTACCTCATGGAATATTGCCAACTTAGAATACAACTGGGAGAACCCTTTTTTATATTTTGATGAAGATGGAGATGGCCTTACTGAGATGGCTATTAGAGTTGTAGATGAGCCGATTAATATTGAAGATCAAAATAAGGACTTAGAGGCATGGCAGTTCAGTAAGAAGGCAAGTTTGGTACAGATGACTTGGGATTTGGATAATGACACAGCGCCATCAAACGAACAAGATTTTGACTTGAGTTTGAAGTTTATGGGGAAAGGGTTTGACTACAGTAATCAAGTCCATAAGTTTAATAATATTGGAGGTCTATCGGATTCTGATTATTTGTTCGACGATCCTCGATGGAGGCATTTGAATCATTTAGTTTTTCCTGATCATGATAGTACAAAACTATTAACCTATAAGGAGGAAAATTGGGAGCAATGCTGGATGGTATTTGATGAAGATGATGATTGTCATAGATGGGAACGCGTAGAATTTTATGAACCAAAGGATCCATATCTCGTAGGTAGTAAAAATGGAGGACTAGATCATAATCCACAAGCGGATGTTGCAGGTGATAGAGGAGAATGGGATCTCGATTTTTCAGGTAAAGGTAAGATGTATATATCGCCTTTAGATTGTAGGATTCATTTGTTTGGGGCCGAAGAAGGCTATTGGCGGATAGATCAGAATGCTACATATTATCAAGGCTGGCAAGGTTGGAGAGGACCTAATCTTCAGCCTGAAGATTTTGCTAGAACAGAACCAACCATATTTGGAATTGTCCATTACGAAGATACTGATCAAAATGGATATATGGATCAGATCAGCTTTGATATGGATGGAGATAAGAAATATGAAGAAGTAGTCTCTCTAATAGCATTAGGAGTTCAAGATGATGCCCTCTTGTATGACTACGGTACGATGGAATATAAGGACATGACAGCCATGTATAGTTTGATGGCAAATGAGATGTGGAAGAATGCATTAGTTGGAGTACAAGTGGCTCAGTCTTTAGGACTTAACACGAGTTGGTACAGTGTATTGATGGCTCCAAAATCATTGAGAGAAAAGTATAATAATGGATATTGGTTGTCTTATTATATCTATAAAGATATCAAGGAATATGATAGACAGATGAATGGAGGTCAGAAGCTAAAGCAAATACAGAAAGCGTACTTTTCTTCTAACTGGAATATGATGATAAAATAAGACAGAATTAATATTCTGAAATTGATCCTTAAAAAATACAATTGAGAACTAAAGTAAAAGAGTATGAGATACAAACTGACAGACAATGAAATAGGCTCTTACAGAAAAAATGGATTCCTAATAGTGGATGATTTTCTTGATGCTAATGAGCTTCAGACATGGCGTGATGCTGTGGACAATGCAGTAGAAAATAGAAAAGGAAGGAAATTTCCTCATTCAGAACTCAAGTCTGGAGAAGCGGATGGAATTAATAAAGATGCTGCATATTTCGGAAACGTATTTGTTCAAATTATCAACTTATGGCAATCTGATGAGAAGATGAAAGAACTGATGTTTGATAAAAGGCTAGGAGAAATGGCAACTACGCTCTCTCAATCAGAAGGTATACGTATCTGGCATGATCAATCTTTGATAAAGCAACCATGGGCTAATCCAACATCATGGCATTTAGATACTCCTTTTTGGTCATTTGACAGTAGAGAAGCTTTAAGTATTTGGGTCGCATTAGATGATGTTACTTTACAAAATGGCTGTCTCTATTTTATGGATGGATCACATGAGCATACTGAGCTCAAAGAGCCTGGAATCGGTTCTAATATGGGTGAAATATTTAAAGAGTACCCAGCTTACAGTAAGCAGAGCCCAACGGCTTCTGTCATTAAAGCAGGGAGTTGTTCATTTCATAATGGATTGTGCTTGCATGCCGCAGGACCTAATATGACTCCTGGTGTACGTAGAGCAATGACATGTGCCTATATGCCTGATGGTTCAGTATTCAATGGTAAGCAAAATGTACTTCCAGATGAATATTTCAACTCATTAAAAGTAGGAGATCTACTAAATAACGAAGATCAAAATCCATTGATCTATCACAAAAGTTGGGATTAATAATCAAGTATGGAAAATAAACCATGGGGATTATATGAAACGATGATACCCACGCAAATAGAAGATGTGCTGAATAGTACTCCAATAGCCTATATCCCTTGGGGAGCATTAGAGTATCATAGCTATCATAATCCTGTAGGACTTGATGGTATCAAGGCTCATGGCTTATGTGTTGACCTTGCTAAAGAAGTAGGTGGTGTTGTATTGCCTCCTATTTATCAAGCGGCGAATCTAATTAAGTCATATCCTGGAGTTGATTTTAAAATGCATTCGATAGAGTTTTCTGAAGGTTTGATCAGATTGACTTGTCAGGAATATTTTCAACAATTAGTTGAGACTGGTTTTAAAGTTGTGGTTTGCCTCACTGGACATGCTGGAGAACCGCATATCGATATTTTGAAAGAAGTGGCGAAGGAGTTTAGTGAGAAGTATCCTCATCATCGCTTTTGGTCTTTGGCAGAGTTTGATGTGCTATCGGATGATCTTTTGGTTGCAAATCACTCTGCATTGGGAGAGACATCTTTACAGCTACATTATGCACCAGAGACAGTACATCAGGAATTGCTACCTAAGGATAGGGAAATCACTTTAGTAGAAGATGGCGTAGCAGGCCAAGATCCAAGATTAGCTGATGCGACAAGAGGAGCATTAATAGCAGAGACATTTGTGTCTAATGCAAGTAAGGAGATAGCTTCTTTACTGAAGAGTGTAAAAGATCAATAGACAAAATAATATAAAATATAAAAATGAATTATAGAAAGTTAGGAAGAACAGGAATAGAAGTTAGTGAGATTGGATTAGGGACTTGGGCTTTTGGTAATAATGTCTATGGAGGAGTACCAGAAAGCGAAGGAATAAATACGATACATGCCGCCATTGATCAAGGAATAAATTTATTTGATACTGCTCCTCAATATGGAACAAAAGAACAAGATGGTGTCGCGGAAATCGTACTTGGTAAAGCATTGGTCAATAAACGAGATAAGGTAATAGTACAATCTAAGTTTGGAAGAAATTTCACTATTGAAAATGGAGCGCCTCAATTTTATAAAAAGAGAATAATAGCTTCTGTAGAAGAAAGTCTAACTAGGCTTCAAACAGATTACTTAGATGTTCTTTTTTTTCATTCGCCTTTTCATGAAAGTGAAATTCATGATGATGTGTGGGAAGGCGTAGAGCAAGTAGTTAAGGATGGAAAGGTTCGTTTCATAGGGCATTCCATTTCAGAGTTTCATGCCACTGAGCAATTGGCAAGAAAGTGGGCCGCAGAGAACAAGATTGATGTCATCCAAGTAGTCATTAGTCTTATGAACAGAGAGTCAGAACAGCTGATAGAAGATTTAAGTAAATATCCTATTGGTATAGTAGCAAGAGAATGTCTAGCTAATGGCTTTTTAGCAGGCGTATTTGATCGTAATACTAAATTTAAAGAAGGTACGCTCAATGCAAGATATTCGCAGGAAGAACTGAATGAAAGGCTAGACCAAGTGGATGCCTTCAAATTTTTGAAAAGAGGGTCAATAGATCATATGGCAACTGCTGCACTTCGATGGGTTTTGGATCAGAAAGGTGTTTCTACGGTGCTTACTGGTGCGAAGAATATCCCAGAGATGATGGGAGCTGTAGCAGCATCAGATGCGCTACCATATACGCAAGAAGAACTAGCGAGAGCCAAAGAGCTACTCAAGAGAAATTTTGAGGCTGCCTAGTATTTTTTAGACCAATTTAAATTTACATTATGGGAGCATTGTTGGGAGTATTGTTTCATGCCATCGGTGGATTTGCCGCAGGTAGTTTTTATTTGCCATTCAAAATAGTGAAAGGATGGAAATGGGAATCTGCCTGGCTAGTCCTAGGCTTTGCGGCTTGGGTACTTTCTCCTTTTCTGTTTGCATATTTTACGGTGCCTGATTTGTGGAATGTTTTGATGGCTACAGATACAAATACAAAGATTTGGACATTTTTATTTGGTGTCTTGTGGGGTATTGGTGGATTGACATTCGGACTCTCTATGAGATACTTAGGTATATCTTTAGGTATGACCGTTGCGCTTGGATTTTGCACCGCGTTTGGTACATTGATCCCTCCTATATACGGTGGTACATTTGGTGAGTTGTTGGCCTCTGGATCTGGACAGATTACCATGTTGGGCATTGTTGTATGTCTAGCAGCAATAGCTATAGTAGGCCTGGCAGGAATGAAGAAAGAGAAAGAAGAATTGGAAGCTGGTGTTACGAATGAGGCGGTAGTGGAGTTTGATCTGAAAAAAGGATTGATGGTAGCAGTGATCTCAGGAATACTATCGGCTTGTTTTGCTTTTGGATTAGAGGCTGGCGGACCGATCGCGGAGATAGCTTTTAATTCTGGAACCAAAGAGATCTTTAAAAACAATGCAGTACTAGTGTGGATACTTTGGGGAGGTATTGCCACTAATGGTATCTATACATTATTCCTGAATTGGAAGAATGGCAGCGCTAGTGATTATACCGATACTAGTTTACCATTGAGTAAAAACTATTTCTGGGCGATGCTTGGAGGATTGACTTGGTATCTGCAATTTTTCTTTTATGGAATGGGAACTACTATGCTAGGCGAAAAATATGAATTTGCTAGTTGGTCGATTCATATGGCTTTTATCATTTTGTTCAGTAATGTATGGGGAATATATTTTGATGAATGGAAAGGTGCCTCAGCTAAAACGAAAAGAATACTAGGACTAGGATTAGGGATTATTATGATTTCTATCTTGTTAATCGGACTAGCAGATTCTATTTCTAATTTTTTCTAAATTATTGAGTGATGGATCTGCGTAAAATTGTCTTTGTACTTTTTTGTTTATTGTATACTACGCTAGTAATGGCTCAAGTCGGCGATAAGATCTTTCTCTATGAAGGACAACAAGAGGATGATAGTCCGTGTATATATGTCAATCTTGTAAAATCTAATGATGTGCTACCAACTGTGCTAGTAATGCCAGGAGGTGGTTATCATATACTAGCCATGGGACATGAAGGCGAGGCTATTGTCAAATGGTTTTTGGAGCGTGGTGTACATGCGATTATATTGCAATATTCATTAGGTCAGTTTGATGGATCAGGAAATAAGCATCCACAAATGATCAATGATGCTCAAAGAGCAATGCGTATCATAAGGCAAAATGCAGCGAAATGGAAGGTAAACCCAGATATGATAGCAGTGATGGGTTTCTCTGCTGGAGGACATCTCGCATCGACTTTGGCGACACACTCTGATAGTGGTAATGTAGCTGCTGAAGATCCTATAGAAAAGCAAAGTTGTACTCCTAATCTGTGTATACTTTCTTATCCAGTTATTATGATGGAGGGAGAAGATACGCATTGGGGATCACGGAGATTTCTATTAGGGCCAACACCAAGATTAGAAGATGTCAAAGAGCTATCTAATGAGAAGCAGGTAAGTGTAATTACTCCACCTACTATTTTATTTCATACGAGTGATGATCCTGTAGTGCCAGTAGAGAATAGTATCAATTATTATCTGGCATTGCGTAAGCAAGGGATACCAGCGGAGATGCATGTTTTCGAACATGGAGCACATGGCGTCGGTCTTATTGTAGATGACTATGGCCTCGCTCAATGGGAAGGTCTGTTAGAAAATTGGCTAGTAAGATGGAAGTGGATAAAAAAGTAGAGATAAGAAAAATGTAACTACTCAGATTGATGTTCATTATCCGAGTAGTTACTATATGTTTACATCAGTTCTTCAAATAGTATTTGCTGAAAGCCTTTTTCTTCTTTAAATATTTCATCTTGTAACTCCCATCCAGCAAAGAATTTATAAGTCACATTATTTCCTTTCATAAGTAGTAGGTGAGTCTTATCTACTTGCTCTCCTTTGTACGATTTAGCTTCATCAATACTCAAGAAAGATTCATCGTTTACTGCTAGAGCCATACCTAGTTTTAGTCCTTCTGTATCTTGGTTTCCATAGGTCGATAACATCTTGTAGTGAGTGGTATCAAGTAGCTTGCTTCCTACTTCATGATCTACTATGCCAGCTACTAAAGTCTCGTCACCCGTGAGACCTTCTACCTTGATATTACCTTCGTAATAGTGAGTTCCTGATTTGATGGTAATGGTATGCGTCACGTTGTAATTTCGACCTTGTACTTTCCAGTCTTTAAATGAAAATTCTAATGAGGACGAGTTAGGCGTTTCTTCAATGATTCTAAAACTTCCGTGAGCTCCTACGCCTACACGATAAAGGCTGTCATTAACGATCATTCCTATAGCTCCTGCGCCTAATGAGTTTCCTACTTTAAGGATGTCCATTCCCCAGTCTTGCAATTCATGATAGTTTTCATCGATACCGACGGAGTCTAAAACCATATCAGTCGTCGTCTTACCAAAGATGTCCATACCATTTCTAGCATCGAAGTAGTTTCTAAATGCTACATTTTCATTTTCCCAAGTGGGACCTTCCATTTGAAACTGAGTAGAAGTAACTTCTGTTTTGTCAGTAGTCAATCTATCGAAACTAGACTTCTCCTTATACCCATCTGTCTTGGTAGCAAATCTTATATTAGTTTGATACTTTACTTCAGGTGTACTGACTACGGATTCATTTTTTTCTTTACATCCATTGCAGAATATAAGTCCAGTCAAAACAAGTGCAAGTAGATTATTTCTTGATTCTAAAATCCCATTGATCATAGTTGATTAGTTTTTGTGTTAGAGTGCTGTCCAATATTGTATTTTCAGAAACGGTTGCATCTTTCGTTACTATATTGAGCGCAGAACTTGTATTATTTCGGATCGTATTATTTGTGCTCTCACGACCATCTTTGTGATGGTTAACCATTATCCAAGGATCAGATTCATATTGATATAGATCGTGTGGATTTTTCAAAACAGTGTTCTCAGAAATAGTGCAATTTTCAGCACCATAGAGAGAGATACCGTGTGGGTGATCAGTTACTACTAAATTTTGATCTACAGTCCAATGGGTAGTGAAGCCATCAAAGCATACTAAGCCCTGTACTATTTTAGCTCTCTGTGGCATCAATGTATCTGCACAGCTAATCATAACATTGTGGCTCAAAGTAATGTTGTCAATGGGCTTGTCAAATGTCCAAGATTGAAAAAGGTCATCATGATTTCCATCTTCTGCATAATAATCATCTACAGTAGCATTTGTCAGGAAATTTGATTGGTAAGTATTGCTAGATCCAGTATTGCGAATAGCATCTCCACCAAATCGATCTACATGATTGTATTGCACTAGATTATTATTTCCTTCGGTCTTTATACCGTGAAATATATTTTGTATTAAGTTGTTTTCGATGATGGTTTGATCCGCTCTACTCTTGACTCCTCTAGATGCTTTTTTATCCCAATCTTCTTGAGTCCATTGTGAAGCATCGTCAGTACTTATCACTTGATTATTACTAAGATTAATTTGAGTACATGTAGAATCAATCAAGACCAGATATTGATTATGATCACCGCGGTCATTCGCTGGCCTTATCTCTAGACCTTTAATATGTACATCTTGTGCATCTTGTAATAGAAGAGATGTAAGAGTGGCTTTATGATTGCTTTTTGTAGTTACTATATATCCTGAACCAGAAAGTACTACATTACCATGATTTCCATTATGAAGTATGATAAGCTCTTTGTCTTTCGGTGTATATCCAGAAGCCATCAATTGGCTAAGTGAACCATATGGTTTTTCTAAGCTTCCATTGCCTTTTGACGTCTGACTTGGGTCGCAATGTATAATGTTGTCGATTTGTGCTATATCTGTGATTTGTAGACTGAATGATATGCAAGCATCCTGTTCGCCATTACTGACTACTATATGGATGTCATGCTGCCCTATATCAGTGGAAGATGGGTCTATGGTCAATAGAGCTCTACCTCTTTGCGTCTTAGCAATGTCTACAAAATTAAAGCCTTCAGTAACTTTAAATTTAATGTTATCGAGTGTATTTGATATGGCCGCGATGGGTATGTAGTATCTAGTTCCAGATATGACCGTTTGATCTGCGATTGGCGATATGAGTATCGCGTCACAATCAACGGCTACAGATTTTGGGGCGGTACATGAAGGAAGTATCAATACTGTAGTAATAAGCATTGACCAAAAAGTACTTAGGAAAATGGGCCTCATATTATAATCTGTTTATATCAAATGTGCTGATGGTATAATTGTCGGTTCTAAATGGTAAAGCAGGCAATACAGAATCGTCTGTTAGATTTGCTGGATTAGGATTGTCTTGCCAAGCATATCTTACTGATAGAGGTTTGGATATTTTATTACTCCATACTCTAACTTTGTCTTTTGATATTATTTCAGCCTTTGCCCATTCGTATTTTTTGTCTTCGCCTGCAATTGTAAATCCATAAACATAACCATGTTTATTTTTAACTTCTAAACCATTACCTACGTGATCAAATGTGATGATTATACTAGACTCATCCACTTCATGGTTTTTGTAAGTAGGTCCTTTGTATGCTTTTGGAGTATTATAGACTTCTGTTAATGCAGCATGGGCTAATCGCTTTCCCACTTCTTGTTTATTAGTAGGATGGATATTGTTTGCTTCGCCTAGATCGATTGCGGAAATCATAGCCGTATGGTCAAGGGAGAGTGCCATGGCTTGGGCTTCTCTTAATTCTGCCCATTCACTTTTCTTTGGTATGGCTTGTTCTTCTTTGAAATTAGCTAACTGAACGAATAAAAATGGTAATTCATCTTGCTTCCATTGTTTTCTCCAATCATTGATTAGGAGAGGAAAAAGGGTGCGGTATTCGTAAGCGCGGTATGAATTTGACTCTCCTTGATACCATATCACTCCTTTAATAGGGAAGTCTGTAATCGGAGCAATCATACCATTGTAAAGGCATGTAGGAAAGTTGTTTGGACTAAAAGAATTAGAAGGCATCGGAGTAGATACGATCATCCCTTTGTTATATTTCCATTTGCCTGATAAGCCAATAGTTTCTGTATCTGTTTGTAAGAATATCTTTTTTACTTTTCCATAGATGCCTCCGCCTCCAACATAATCTTCAACCCTTATAGTAATTTTATTCTTGCCTTTTTTGAGAACATCTTTGTTCACTTGATACGTTCTATCTTTATTGAACTGATTATACGTTTCGCCTACCTTTTGCCCATTGATCCATGTGATATCACTATCGTCTATTGGACCCAATGATAATGTAGCATTACTTGTTTTTTCTAAGTTAAACTCACGGCTAAACCATATGACACCGTCTTTCTCATGTAGTGTACTGTCTGGGCTGCTTTCCCATAAAGTGGGTAATGACATTTCACTCCAATCACTGGTATTGGTATCTGCCCAGAGATAGCTTGTGTCTTGCATTCCATTGTCTTCTATTTTAAATTTTTCAAGCCAATTATTAAAAGAACTATCGCCATCTCTTTTTACTTCTTCGATGTCGGTCGTTTTAAGTTTGGCTATATCTTCTTGAAAATAGGGAACATCTTTTAAAGCTTCTGCACTAGTCCAAGCTTCTACGACTGTACCACCAAAGTTATCTCCGATTAATCCTATGGGTCTATCGAGTTCTTGGTGTAGATACTTACCAAAGAAATATCCGATAGCAGAAAATTGTGGAATTGATGCAGAGCTACACACTTCCCATTCTCCAGACGGTAAGTCAGTTGCAGGCAGGGCCTCTAATCTTCTAGGAACATCAAATATGCGTATGTCAGAAAAATTAGCGTTCTTAATTTCTTCCTCCGCATTATCAGCGCCTTCTACAAACCATTCCATATTGGATTGCCCACCACAAAGCCACACATCTCCATATATTATATTGGTGATGTGTAAGCTTTTATTTTCATTCTTGATGTGGATAGTAGCTGTCGTTCCTGCAGCTTGCGCAGAAAGGGTAGATCTCCATTCGCCATTAGAGTCTACCTTTTCTTTTGCTATGATACCGTTGAGATTTATTTCCACAGTGCTTTTCGGTGTTGCTTGGCCCCAGATTGGAACTTCAGCATCAGCTTGAAGCATCATGTTGTCAGAAAAAATCTTTGCTACCTTCAACTGCCCTAAGCAATTGCTCATTATTAGTAAAGTAGCTAGTAATGTTAAAAACGAATTTCTCAAGGCTTTAAGGTTTAGGGTTAGAAGGAGATTTGTTTTAACTCATATGCGCATTTTAATCTTCACCGGCATGGCTACCTAATGTAGCGAGAATACCACCGTCTACATAGAGTACATGGCCATTCACAAAATCTGAAGCTTTGGAAGATAAAAACACAGCAGCACCTTGTAGCTCTTCCGGATTTCCCCATCTACGAGCGGGTGTACGTTTTACGATAAAGTCATTGAACGGGTGGCCATCTACACGAATAGGTGCAGTCTGATCAGTGGCAAAATATCCTGGACCGATTGCGTTGGCTTGGATATTATGCTTTGCCCATTCGTCTGCCATCTCTTTGGTCAACATTTTTAGTCCACCTTTCGCAGCGGCATAGGCACTCACGGTATTTCTAGAGACTTCGCTCATCATCGAACACATATTGATCACCTTACCATGTCCTCTCGCAATCATGCCAGGCACTATAGCTTTGGATACTATGAATGGAGAGACCAAGTCTACGAGGAGCACTTCTTTAAAGTCTTCTACTTCCATTTCTAGTATTGGAGTACGCTTGATGATCGCAGCATTATTCACTAGGATATCAATAGGGCCCACTTCTGATTCTATTAATTTCACATTGCGGATGACTGCTTGCTCATCTGTCACATCGAATTCATACCAATGCACTTTTATACCTTGATCGGCATATACTTTGGCTGCCTCCTCTAGTTTGGCTGCAGTACGACCATTGATAACTATCTGAGCCCCAGCATTCGCTAGGCCTATCGCTATGGCCATTCCTAGGCCATGCGATGCTCCACTTACAAAGGCAGTCTTACCTTTGAGATCAAATAATGGATTTGTGTTATTCATTCAGCTTCTGTTATCTAAGTTCTTTGATATTTACGGTATCCATATCTCCGTAGTCAAGATTTTCTCCAGCCATACCCCAGATGAATGTATAACTACTAGTAGCTACTCCTGAGTGAATTGACCATGATGGTGATATTACTGCTTGATTATTGTGTAACCAGATGTGTCTTGTCTCTTGTGGTTGACCCATCATGTGGCATACAGCATTGTCTCCTTCCATATCAAAGTAGAAGTATACTTCACTTCGTCTATTGTGAACATGGGCAGGCATAGTATTCCACACGCTACCTTGTTTCATTTGAGTCATTCCCATTTGCAGTTGACAAGTTTCTACTACACTATTTACTATTAGCTTATTGATTTGCCTTTCGTTAGAGCTGTCAAGTGAGCCAAGGTGAACGATCTCAGCCTCATCTTGTGTAACATGCTTAGAAGGGAAGCTAGCGTGCGCTGGTGTAGAGTTAATGTAGAAAAGTGCTGGTGAGTTAGCATCGTCACTAGCAAATTGAACATCTTTTGTTCCTCTTCCGAGATATAGCGCTTCTTTGTGCTTTATATGATAGCTCACTCCATCGGCAGTTACGGTGCCACTACTACCTACATTGATGATGCCCATTTCACGCCTTTCTAAGAAGTATTCAGCTTTCAAGTAATCAACTGTCTCTAATTGCAGAGGAGAAGTCGTAGGTACAGCACCTGCTGTAATAAATCTATCGATTAGCGAATACACTAAAGTTATCTCTCCAGTAGTCATTAGATTAGTAATTGCATATTCTTCTCTAAGCTTAGACGTATCGTATGTCTTAGCATCATTAGGATGTGTGGCGTATCGTAATTCGTGATTCATGTAAACGTTTGTTTAGTCTATAAATAAAAGCTGGCATTTGAAATTTCAAATGAGCTTTGTTTTTGATTCTAAAATTTATTTGTTAATTATTCTTAATGGCTTCTTGAGAGAAGACTCTCTTATGATAAGGGTAGGGCTCAGTACTATGTTTTTAAACACAGGGTTTTCCTCTTTGATGGCTTCTAGGCAAGCTTGTACGGCATAGTTTCCTATTCGCTTACTATGCTGATCTATGGTAGTCATCGGAGGGTCTATGATGCTGGTAAACATCTCATTACTAAATCCTACGATGCCCATCTCATCCGGTATAGATATTCCCATCTCTTTTATTCTAATGATAGCACCTAATGCTGCATAATCACTTGCAGAGAATAGGGCATCTGCCTTTTTGGGACCTTTTAAGAAAGGTAGAATAGCATCGTATCCAATATCCTTGCTAAGTGGATTTTCTACTATTAAATTTTTATCGATAGGAATGTTGAATTCTCTAAGTGCTTTTAGATATCCTTCCTTTCTGTCATTATATATTTTGATGTGTTGAGGTCCTGCAAAATGGACTATCCTTTTATAGCCTTGCTCAATTAAGTGTTTTACACCTTCATACGCACCTAAGTTATCATCTACAACTACTTTGTTTTGATTAATATCTTTGGTAGCTCTATCAAAAAATATAACAGGTATACCTAGTCTGTTAGCTTCAATAAATGCTGGAGATTGAGAAGAGTCTGACCAAGTAGAAATGAGAATGCCAGCGACATTACTTTCTATTAAGGATAGCACACTTTTTTCTTCCTTCTCCTGTTCATCATGGGTCTGACATATGATGCTTGTATAGCCTGCTTTTGCAGCTACTTCTTCAATTCCTGATATGCAATTTGAAAAAAAATCTCGATTGACTCTAGGTACGATTATACCCAATGTTTTACTAGAACCACTACGTAAGCTAGATGCTAATCTGTTGACAGTATAGTTTCTTTTGATAGCAAGATCATTAACCTTGTCTCTCATTTCTCTACTGATACACTCGTGCCCTCTCAGTGCTCTTGATACTGTAGATGGAGTAGTGTTTAACTCCTTTGCCAATTCTGTGATAGTGATTCTTTTGATAGCCACGAAACTGTTTTAAAGTTTGATAAATTTGGTTTGTGCAAATTTTTCTTTTCCAAGTAAAGTAACATAATACATGCCAGGGATTAGATCTGCAGATACTTGGATACGATTTGTATTTTCTGATATCATTTTACTCAAAACCTTTTGTCCTTGACTATTATGGATTTCTATTGAAAATCGAGTTGATTGAAGTTCTTCATTTATTGTAATAACTATTTCATTATCTAAAATAGGATTAGGAGTGATCTTCACACCACCTATTACTTCTTGATTTTCTACAGCGGTAACAGAGTTACTTATTATTCTCAACATAGGACGTTGGTCACTAAGTTCATTGTCAAATGAAGATATAGTGTAATAACTATTTGTAGGCTCATTAATTACGTTAGAATTGAGTCTTACAAATGCAAATTTATTACATGCCCCTGTTTCGTAAAGGTTATTTAATTCGGTGCCAAATGTGTTTTGTTGGTCTGTAGTAAGACCTATAAGTCCACTTGATTCTGTATCTATTAAGTTTTCAGCGATGATAGTACCCATGGCGCTATTGTCAGCTTCACCAGAGTAAAAATCTGTACCGAGTACATCACTTTTAGTTCGCATTTCTACTAAGTGCATATCTATTCCACCCGTTGGGTTTCCAGCTACATTTTCAACATTGAGGATAACATCAGCGGATACTACTTTCCTTTCACTATCAATACATGGAAGTTGAAATGGCATAACCGCAGAAGCATCTTCCCCATCATCATAATCTCCAATTTGAAATGATGGCATTCCTACCCACATTAATTTGGAATTAGACTTTACTAATTGATCATGTCTATGTGAAGGGACATAATGCACTGTCATTAGTTCTTCCGCTTCAGTTGTTGCTGTCGTGGAAGAGGTTAACGACTTATTGCCAAAAGCATCAACCGCAACAACACCAAATGAGTACTCTTGCCCAGAATCAAGTCTAGTAATTTGGATGAGATTTGACGTCGATGTACTTATATTATTATCGTTTATAGTTATTTCATAATACGCTACACCCGTGTTATCTGCGCTTTCATCCCACTCTAAAGTAATGTCCGTTTGTCCTGAAGTAAACTGCAGATTCTCAGGGCTTGATGGTGATTCACGATCAGTTACAGTAGCGTCTTTTTCAAAGCAACCTAAGTCAGGAAGTCCAATATTTCTTAATTTGTCTTGTTGGTCAACTCTAGGAGTACTCGTAGCCAAGCCAGCATCTACGCCTGCTGATGTATCGCTAAGATGAAAGTCCCAATTGTTGTAATCAGCATATATACTTTCATAATCCAGTGTGATCAAATTGTGATCTACAGTAGCTGGTTCTAATCCGTCATCTTGGTAGCTTGACATGATATTATTTCTTACCAAGTTTCCGAAACTATGATCATTACCTACTTCAACTTTTCTTGGACTGATTCTTATCCATGGTTTAAATTGTGGAGAATAATAATTAAATGGATTTCTGGTAACTGTGTTATTACTTACGTTACAGTTTTTTGCACCGTACAATGCGATTCCATGTGCATGGTGTGTGACTACCAAGTTATTAGTTACTGTCCAATCCTCAGCAAATCCATCAAAATCGACTATACCTTGCATGATTTCTGTTGGTAATTGTAGGTTGGGATCTGCTATATCTGCAACTTGATTTCCAATGATTTCAACATTCTTTATAGGGTTGTTGAAGGTGTAACTTTGGATTCCATCATCATGCTGTGGTCTAGTGGGGTGATCGTAATCATATACCGTAGCATTTTTGATCTGGTTAAAGTTTACTTTTTGATTGTTAGCTAAAGTTCTTACTGCATCTGCACCAAATCTATCAATGATATTATATGAAAATTCGTTGTAAGCTTTTCTCATTTCTACAGTAAACCATGTATTCTTAAAGAAGTTGTTTCTGAACACACACTCAGTACCTGATGATAGTATTCCATTCCCAGAGCCTGCGTACCACATTTCATTTGTTGTCCACACGCTTGCGTCATCTATAGTGTAAATGTTGCAGTTGGTTATTTCTATATATTTTGATCCAGCGAAAACGTTGATTAGTGTTTCTGTGTCAACTTTGTTTTCGTTTTGAGGCGAAATGTCTAGTCCAGATACATGCCAATTAGTAGTGAATGAGAAGTTTAACCTTTTAACTCTTGGTGTATGCCCAACGGCAGCTAATATCTTTACTGGGTTATTTCTTGTTCCTGTAAATACGGGTGATCCATGGAATCCATCTTTAAGAAAGATATACGTATTGTCATTTATTAATGAAGTCTTTGTAGCTAAAAATGAAGTCAGAGTAGCAAAAGGATCACTTTCTGTTCCTGTGGCATTGTCGTCTCCTATTGCAGGATCAATGTAGAATACAGTAGCATTATCATCTAAAGGAAGCACCGATAAATCGAATGCTACAGTGTTAGATAGACTTCCACTTTGCGCATCCAACGTG
Source organism: uncultured Saprospiraceae bacterium (assembly GCA_937995755.1). GTDB lineage: Bacteria > Bacteroidota > Bacteroidia > Chitinophagales > Saprospiraceae > UBA1994. The sequence goes on from CALKJD010000003.1 coordinate 36,270, forward strand.
ATAGTGTATTTCCCTTCACTTCCTTCTTCAAGATCAAATACGAATTGACCATTTCCACTCTGATCATACGTGAGATCTCCAAAGTCAGGAAGGTCAGATGATGTAAAGTCTATGCTTTCAAAATGTTTAAGAGTAGAAAAATATACAGTTATTCTTGACCCTTCATATGCCGTCTGTGGACCTATCGGAGAAATAATAATATTTGAAGATTGAGCAGCTATAAACTGGGCAGAAATAATGAAAGAAAGTAGAAGGAATATTCTCATGTGCTTGGTTTATATATTTGTGAATATAGGATATTTCTATAGAGAAATGGTAATCCTAAGAGGTCGAAATAAAAGTAAATGTATAAAAATATGTAAACGTTTGCATGAAGTAATAAAAAATAAGATAAATTTGATTGTAAATAGTTTAATCCTTATTCATTGATTTATCTAATTTCAATAGGTTTTTAATGGTTAGACCTAGTTTTACTTTATGTAGTTTTTGGTAGAAGACATTTATGATATAGTAGATATTCCTAAATATTTTTGATGAATATGATTAGCTATCAACACGCTTAAAGTCAATAACTAACACATATAGTGTTTCTTTAATTAATAGTAGAATTAAAAAGTAATTTCAATTTTAGATATGATTACATACTTGTTTAGAATATCCGCTTTCCTAATGATTTTTGCAACTGCTCAGTCTGTTTGCTCACAATCTAATGCTACGCTTACCGGCGTCATAAAAGATGATTTATCTGGAGAAACTTTAATTGGTGCTACGGTTGAGATTCTTGAAACCAATCTAAATACGGCCTCGGATATCGATGGGCAATATAGAATTACATCTATTAAGCCAGGATCTTATGTGATCGAGATTAGATATCTAGGATATATAACTAAGACCATTCCTGTGGATCTCGCCAGTGGAATGGAGCAAGTATTGGATATTTCTATGCAATATGAATCCGTAATGGCGGATGAAGTAGTGATTTCTGCTCAAGCAGAAGGACAGATATCGTCTATAAATCAGCAACTTGCTGATAATACTATAAAGAATATAGTGTCAGCTAAGAAAATACAAGAGACTCCTAATGCCAATGCAGCTGAAGCTATTGGTAGAATCTCAGGTGTTTCAATAGTGAGAAACGGTGGAGAAGGTAGCAAGGTCGTAGTAAGAGGATTAGCACCTAAATATAATAAGGTACAAGTAGAAGGGATCAGAATGGCTGCCACAGGTGGTGATGATCGTAGTTCTAACTTAAGCATGATATCGCCGTACATGTTGGATGGTATAGAAGTGTCAAAGGCTGCGATGGCGAATCAAGAAGGTGATGTGATTGGAGGTACGATTAATTTCATTTTGAGAGAGGCTCCAAATGAGCCTACATTTGATGCGATACTTCAAGGTGGATATAGTAGTCTTAATGATTCTTATTCTAATGGTAAATTAGTAGTAGGAGGGAGTAGACGTTTGTTTAATAAGAAATTGGGTGTATTTGCTCAAATCGATTTAGAGCGTAGAGACCGTAGTTCTAATGAAGTAGCAGTTGATTATGTAAATAGAACGAATCAAGTGGATAGTTTCCCAGTGGCGCTTGGTGCGATGTCAGTCAGAGATGTAAGACGTGATATAAAAAGAGGAGGAGCAACGGTAGTACTAGATTACAAAATTCCCTCAGGTAGTATTAAGATGAGCAACTTTGCAAGTCTGATCAATACTAATCAACAGAACAATTATGAGTTATACAACCCATTTTTCAGTACACATAGTTATGGCTTGACAACATCTGAAAATGATGTGCAAGTAATGACTAACTCACTGAAATACACGCAGTCATTTGGTCAATATACCGTGGCTGCTGGCTTATCATTGTCTCAGTCTAATAATAAGCAACCGAGTAATACTGATTTTTTTGCTACTGAGCCTAATGCTTTTGAGTCGCAAGCTTCGTTTGTCAATACGCCTGATAGCATACAGTTCTATGCACGTAATGCGGTAGAGAATGCCAACGTCCAAAGAATATCAAAATCTCTATACGATACGAATGAGAAAGAAGTCGCTGCAGATATTAATTTGACCAGAGATTTTAATTTTTCTAAGCTGGTCAATATGAAATTGTCAGTTGGTGCTAAGTATAAGAAGTTGACTAAAGAATTTGAGAGAGAGAGTTTCACAATACCTGTAGCTCAGAGTGGACAAGGAGGAGCTTTTGTTACTGCTGCTATTGCTGAATTTGATTGGTTAAATTCAACCTTAGCGCCAGATGCAAGTAAGTTGCCCTATAGCTTGTTTTTGGATCAAGAATATGGAGTAAATACATTCCCTGAAGGTGATTACTTTATTCAAAACGTTACTGATCAGTCGAAGCTACAACAGTTTGGAGATCTTGCTGAAGAATTTTATTACAAAGACTTTATATCATCAACTCGTGATAATTATAATGGAGAAGAAGAATATAAGGCAGCCTATATTATGCCTGTGACTAAGATAGGTAGATCGATTACATTTATTCCAGGTGTTAGATTCGAAAATCTAAATACAACGTACACTGCGAATAGGGGAGATAATACTTTTCAAGAATGGGATCAAGGATATTTTCACTCTGATACGACGATCACAAGAGGCAATAGCTTCTTATTGCCGATGTTTCATTTGAAGTATAAGCCAAACGATTGGTTTGATGTAAGGATGGCGTACACACATACCTTAGCAAGACCAGATTATAGTCAGATCGTACCTAAGTGGGATATCGGAATTAATTCTATTGCCTTCAATAATCCTTACCTAGAGCCTTCGCTATCAAAGAATTATGATATTTATTTTTCAGCCTACAAAAATAAATTAGGTCTCTTTACGCTAGGTGGATTTTATAAGCATATCGATAATCTTATCTATAATGCGGGTACTTCAGTGGTAACCGCAGAAGACATAGCAACACATAGTTTACCTGCCAATTCAGAAGGTGTGGCCATTTCAAAGATTATTAACAATAGTAACCCAGCAAACCTTTATGGTTTAGAAGTGGAATGGCAAACTAGATTTTGGTATTTAGATAATTTTCTAAATGGTTTAGTACTTACGGCTAATTATACAAGAACATTCTCTTCTGTAGATTATGAACGTACAGTTTTAGAACAAGCATTTTCACCTGAGCCTCCTTTTGTAACAGTAGAAGAAAAAAGCACACCTTATGAAGAGAGGTTAGTGCTTCAGCCAACAGATATATTTAATCTTACTCTAGGCTATGATTATAAGCAGTTGACAACTAGGTTATCTGTTTTGTATCAAAATGACATTTTCTCTAATCCTAATTTTTTCAGATTACTGAGAGGCGCTACAGATGATTACTTTAGAGTGGATTTCAGTATGAATCAAAAATTGCCATGGAAAGGTTTTGAAGCTATCTTAAATTTTAGCAATTTAACATCTACTAAGGAGAGTGATTTACTTACAGTAAGTGGAGCGCCTACGAGAGTACAGTACTATGGATTTACATTAGACATTGGTCTGCGATATAGATTATAATTACAAATAACTTTTACTTAAAATATCACATTATGAACTTAAAATTTTTACAACTAATCATATTTGTTTTCATAGGGAATATAGCATTTGGTCAAGCCGATACGCTAGTGGTTCCTTCAGATTTTGATGGTAGCCCATTTGGGTCTATGCAAAAATTTATTTTAGGAGACACATTAGCAGATGGCTCTAGAGTTAATGCGGATAGATATTATATGCTAGAAAAAGATAAGATCTATTTTCTAGATGGAATATTTTTTACGGATTTTGATTTTAAATTGATAGGAGAGCCTGTGTCTGGTGATGAAAAGCCACCAATTATTGCGTCTACTGCAGGAGCAGATGGAGTGATACAATTAATACAATTCAAGTTTTTTGCAGATGCATTTGTTAAAGATGTAATCCTGCAAATGACGCCACCAACAGGAACAGGGGAATCTAATGCGGCATTTTTCTTATCAGGAGAAGGTGCTAACTATGAATTTGATAATATAATGATTGAGTGGGGACTTTGGACAGGAATAGTAACCGAGAAGCCAGTAAATAAAATAGTAGTGAGAAATTGCTATTTCAAAAACACTCAGCACAAAACAAATATTTGGAATGGTCGAGGTATTGGATTCTTCCAAGAAAATCCTGCGGACACAGTTATTATTCAGAATAATACATTTTTTAATAATAACGCCTTCGCATTTTTTGCAGATATAAGTTCTATTCCTCCTGATTACTTATTATTTGATCACAACACTATTGTTAACTCAATGAAGTTTCCGCTGCATTCATTTTGGTTGCCAAATGCAACTGTGTCAAACAATCTTTTTTATAATGCGCACTCATATGGAGAAACAGCGGCAGATAAGGTGGGACAAGATCCTGATTTGTTAGAGTATGGTATTATTAATATAAGCCCTATTCCTTCTGATCTTTTAGACTACTATAGTATCACTGAAGATGAAAGAAAATATACTGTAGCTAATAATGGATTTTTCTATCAAGATGAAATTAAGTCATACTGGGCGGATTATAGTCTTCCAACAAACCCATTCATGAATCAGAGAGTAATGTCCATGTTTGGAGATGATAGTGGTTACCCTAATTTGGAAAACAATAATCTTGTAGTTGCCAACCCACAATTCGTTAATGAAGGTGAGGGAATGGCTGCAATGGTTCAGTGGATGAAGAACAAAAGAGATTTGATGGGTAATACGTATTGGGGATGGGATTCTGATGGAGATAAGTTTGCCGTTCAATGGCCACTTATTGAAGATCTATCATATAGCAATCCTGCGGTTACAAATGCTTCTATAGGAGGATTTCCACTTGGAGATTTAAACTGGTGGGGAGATGATGTGAAAGAAGATTGGGAAGCTTGGCGTGAGACGACATCTGTAGAATCATTGCCTTCAGAGATAGATGCTATTCAGGTTTCACCTAATCCAACTATAGATATAACGAATATAGATATCTCGCTAAATGCGAAAAGTAATGTTCAGATATCTGTACATAACATCAATGGATCTAAAGTAGCAGAAGTGATTAATGATAGCCTTTTCGCAGGAGAGCATTCTATCCAATGGCAGATACACTCTAGTATTGTAAGTGGAACATATCTAATCAGAATCGCAACAGATAATGATGTAGTAACAAAGAAAGTAGTAGTACAGAAGTAAGTATTAAGTTTTTATAATGAGTTGTCTTTCTAGGTCCTTGTTTAAGGGCCTAGAAATGATGATTTTAATGCGATGCATCGAATTCTATTTTTCAATGCAAGTCAGTGAAAATTATATAGGTAATTGGAATTATAAATGCCATAAGGGTGGATGAAACACTGATGTGTTAGACACGCTTAATGATTGTTTTATGCAAAAGAGAGAAACTTTAAATTGTCAGTTATATAGAATCAGTAGCTGATGAAATATTAACGTAATAGCTAAAAATGTATTTCATGAAATATACTGTATTCTTGTTAGCTATTCTTTTTATCAGTATAACCTCATGTAATAATATTGATAAATCTAAAGTGCTGTACTTAGGGCATACATTGCCACAATCTCATCCAGTTCATAAAGGAATATTAGAATTCAAAAATGTACTAGAAGCCAAATCTAAAGGTTCCCTTAAAGTTAAAGTGTTTCCAGATGCACAGTTAGGGTCAGAAAGAGAGTTGCTTGAGTTACTGCAAATCGGAAGTGTAGCAGCTACGAAGGTAAGTGCCGCTACATTATCCAATTTCGTCCCTGAATATAATCTGTTTGGTATACCATATCTATTTAGAGATAATGAGCATCGGTTCGATGTGTTAGAAGGTCCTATTGGAAGATCTATTTTGGAGAAGGGTAGTAAGTATTGGTTGAGAGGCCTTTGCTATTATGATGCTGGGAGTCGAAGTTTTTATACCAAAGAGAAACCTATAAGAACACCTGCTGATCTGGATAATCTGAAGATCAGAGTTATGAATAATCGTATGGCTATCAATATGGTGAATGCCATGGGCGGATCTGCCACCCCATTGTCCTATGGTGAATTGTATACCGCTATACAGCAAGGTGTCGTTGATGGCGCTGAGAATAATCCACCTTCATTTGTCTCTTCAAATCATTATGAAGTAAGTAAATATTATACATTGGATCAGCACTCTTCGATTCCTGATGTGCTTTTGATTAGTACTAAGTATTGGGATAAATTATCTGCAGAAGAAAAGGTCTGGGTGCAAGAGGCAGCGGATGCATCTGCTCATGCGCAAAAGAAGTTTTGGAGCGATTCTGTAAATGAGTCTATGAAGGTGATCAAAGAAGCAGGAGTCGAAATAATTATTCCAGATAAATCATTATTTGCCAATGAGACAGAATCTGTGTTGGATGGATTTGTAACACAATACCCTAACATGGTGGATATGGTTAATCAAATAAAAAATCCTTAATCATGAGTAAAACGGAAGTTGTTTTTAATAAGGTAAATCGATTTTTGGAATTGTTTCTGATTTCAATTTTTGCCCTTTTAGTATTTGACGTATTAATTCAAGTAGCTTCAAGATATGTCTTAGGGGTTTCTTTTTCTTGGACAGAAGAGTTAGCTAGATTTTCACTCATATGGATGACTATGGTGGGGGCAGCATACCTCAGTGGGAAGAGAGAACATTTATCAATGGATTTTCTATATGAAAAATTATCTGATCGCAATAAGAGCAAAGCATCAATTTTTATTGAAGTTTTAATCTTTCTATTTGCGTTGGTCGTAATCGTAGTAGGTGGTAGTAATCTAGTGTATACTACACTCCACTTGGGCCAGTTGTCTGGTACCTTACGCATCCCACTGGGATATATATATTCCATATTACCTTTTAGTGGATTGCTTATTATGGCATTTTCCAGTTATCATATTTTCAATATTTATACACGTAAAATTAATTACTAGATATGAGTGTTGAAATAATAAGTATAATCGTTCTGTTTGTATGCTTCTTTGGTCTGTTGATGATCAAAGTACCGATTGCCTATAGTATAGGTATTTCTACTACATTAAGTCTTTTGCTAAATATCGATACGCTTCCTGGTGTCACTACTATCGCGCAGCGTATGACTACAGGAATAGATAGTTTCGCATTACTGGCGATCCCATTTTTTATTCTTGCAGGTGAGATTATGAAGAGAGGTGGTATAGCCAATCGCTTGATCAACTTTGCCAAATCTATAGTTTCTAGTTTGCCTGGTGGATTGGGGTATGTCAATGTTGTAGCATCCATGTTTTTTGGTGCCATTTCCGGATCGGCATTGGCAGCAGCATCAGCTATTGGGTCTATCATGACAGATAGAATGGAAGAAGAAGGCTATCCAAGAGAGATTAGTGCGTCTATTAATATTACATCGTCTACTACGGGTTTATTAATCCCTCCTAGTAATATACTTATTGTATATGCATTGGCTAGTGGTGGTACCGCCTCAGTAGCAGCTCTGTTTATCGCAGGGTATATACCAGGTATATTACTGGGTTTGGCTATTATGGGATACATCGCTTACATATCTATTAAAAAGGATTATCCTAGAGGAGAAAGAACAAGTGTCGTACAGGTATGGAAGTATTTCAGAAAAGCATTTTTTAGTCTTTTACTGTTATTTATCGTAGTTGGAGGGATAGTCGCTGGAGTATTTACAGCTACTGAAGCTTCTGTAGTTGCGGTCCTATACGCTGCTACCTTGGCCTTGGTTTACGGTGATTTGAAAATGGCTGATTTCCCAAAGGTGTTATTGGCTAGTGCAAAGACAACAGTAGTAGTTATGTTTTTAATTTGCACTTCGATGGCTATGTCATGGCTGTTCTCTTTTGAAGGTATTCCTGAGATGATTAGTTCGTTTCTATTAGAGTCTTTGAATAATAAATACGCAATATTTTTAGCCATTAATGTTATTCTACTTATAGTTGGAACATTCATGGATATGACACCAGCGGTATTAATATTTACACCCATTTTTCTTCCTGTAGTTACTACATTAGGTATGGATCCTGTTCATTTCGGAATTGTCATTGTACTTAATCTCTGTATTGGCATTTGTACGCCACCAGTAGGTACCTTGTTGTTCGTGGGAAGTGGTGTGGCAAAAGTTTCTGTAACTCAAGTGATAAGACCGTTGTTGCCATTTTTGGCTATCATGGTCATGGTTTTGATGATGATTAGTTTCATCCCTGAGATATCGATGTTTTTACCAAAGTTTTTCAACTTGTAGCAAAGTCTATATCTTAAGTGATTCGAATTTTGGCTTTGGTAATAAGTTGATAGTTTAAAGTGATTTATTGTGTAGACATTAGTTGGCTAGCTCGTTTTTATAGTGGCTCATGTTTATTTTCTTATGCAGTTTTTAAAATAATTGTTATGTCTGATAAAAATTTACAAGAATATTGGAAAAGGAATCTTCGCTATTTGTTGATTTTGTTGAGCGTGTGGTTCATGGTTTCTTTTGGGTTTGGAATCCTTTTCGCTGAACAGTTAAATACGATAAAAATTGGGGGATTTCCACTGGGTTTTTGGTTTGCGCAGCAAGGTTCTATTTATGTATTTGTTGTTTTGATTTTTGTATATGTTTGGTTGATGAATAGGCTGGATGTAGAATTCGATGTAGACGAGAAATAAATTTCACAATAATTTAAAGAGTATAAAACATGGATCTTCAAACGTGGACATATTTAATCGTAGGGTTGACTTTTGCTTTGTATATCGGAATCGCTATATGGGCTCGAGCAGGATCGACAAAAGAATTTTATGTAGCAGGAGGTGGAGTGTCTCCTTTAGCTAACGGATTAGCGACTGCCGCGGATTGGATGTCAGCAGCTTCTTATCTTTCTATGGCAGGATTGATTTCCTTTATGGGATACGGTGGTGCTCAGTACTTAATGGGATGGACAGGAGGATATGTACTTTTGGCTTTACTTCTAGCTCCATATCTCAGAAAATTTGGCAAGTTTACTGTGCCTGATTTTATTGGAGAAAGATACTATTCTAAGACAGCAAGGTTGGTAGCTTTACTATGTGCGATACTCGTTTCTTTTACCTACGTCGTAGGACAAATGAAAGGAGTAGGAGTGGCATTTGCAAGGTTTTTAGAAGTGCCATTTACTACAGGAATTGTGATAGGTATTGCAATCGTATTTTTCTATGCGGTATTAGGTGGGATGAAAGGTATCACATACACTCAAGTGGCGCAGTATTGTGTACTGATTTTTGCTTTCACTGTTCCTGCCGTATTTATATCCTTACAGATGGTTGGCAATCCTATTCCTCAAGTAGGTTTTGGTGGTACACTCTCTGATGGTACCTACCTCTTAGATAAACTCAATTTGCTGAGTGTCGACTTGGGGTTTGCAGAGTATACTTCTATGGGTATGGATGATCGAGTAAATATGTTTTTCGTAACTGCAGCTTTGATGTTTGGTACCGCAGGTCTACCTCATGTGATAGTAAGGTTCTTTACAGTTCCTAAAGTAAGAGATGCTCGTAAATCTGCAGGCTATGCATTATTCTTTATCGCTTTATTATATACAACAGCTCCAGCGGTTGCCACCTTCGCAAGGACAAAT
>CALKJD010000004.1 GCA_937995755.1 uncultured Saprospiraceae bacterium
ATGACAATAGGGCTAGGCTTATTCTACACCAACAAATCAAGAATTACCCAATTTGAAAAAGCATATAGTGATGATGTACTTGCCTTTTACCAATCCGAAATTGAACGATCAGAAAGCACTTTAAAAGAATATTCCGTTGTATTTAAAGTAATTCCTATTTTGATTATTATAGCAGCATTATTAATTCTGTTTGTTAATACACCAACTTGGAGAGCAATTAGTATTACATCCATTGCAATGTTAACAGTCATTCTATTAGTTGACGGAACTGCACACTCAAGAATTGAAAGCTACCACAAAGAATTGAAGTTGGAGTTTAATAACAGTGAAATCAAAAATTAACTACACACAACAAGTGATATGAGATCAGACTTGCTATCGCTGCGTCCGCTCCATATCACAGATCCGTTAGGTGCCATAAGAAAATTAAAACATGAAAACAATCAATAGTATTGGACTTATCATTATAGTATTAATTCAATCGAATATAACGAGCGCTCAAAATTCATATGAAATTGGTGGAATATATTCTTTAATGTCAGAAAAATTGATGCCTAATAATGCGGAGGATATTTTTAATGATAAAATTTTTCACTCCGTTGGAATAAATAGTTACATAACATTCAATTCGAGATTTTTAATTAAAGGTGGAGTTCATTTTCAAAACTTTGGTACAAAGATTCAGATTGAAGAAACTACAATTCAAATGCCAGAAGGAACAGGAGATTTCTTTGATGTAAATTGGACTGGAAAGAGTATAGATATTCCAATTAATCTAGGTATTTACATTCTAAATCGTAAGAAACTAAGATTAGGAGTAGCAATTGGAGGAAATAATAGATTTATTTTTAGTCAATCTAAAGAATTGAAAGGCGCCGATTTAGATACAAGAATTTATAAAGAATATATTTTTCAATTCAATACTAGTATAGAAATAGGAATAAGGCTGAATGACAATTTCATTTTAAATATTTCACCAATTCTTCAAAAACAAATAAATTCAAATTCTAACGAATACAAACAAAGAGGTATAGGATGTCAAATTGGAGTATCTTATTGCCTTGGAAAAAATTAATAACGGCACCTAATCGAGTAGACGGCCGCACCAGCTGAGCTGATGCCGTGCGCCTCTCACACCAGCGTACGTACAGGTCTCATATACGACGAATAATTCGAAATGGATTACAATCAAAGTTATGATTCATTTCAAAATGTTGTTATCATTTTCGATCGCAGTATTAGTTCATTAAGATGAAGTCCTATTTATACTAATTACAAGAAATGGCTCTATAAAAAGTAAAAATGAATCTAGATATACACAATTATTTACCACTGATTATAGGTGTAGTTTGTTTAATTGGAATGACAAGTTGTTCTAAAAAGGTGCTATATGAGGCTCCGGAGGCATTTTCAGAAGACTATATATCAACACTTTCTGCAGAGAAGCAAATGGCTAGTAGGTTTGTCACCGCATCGAAAAAAGATACTTCTGTTTTTGATACATTATTAAGTGATAACTTTATCAGTTATGATCAATATTGGGGTGGTGAAAAATACGATTTCCGAGGTTCTAGAAATTCTGATATGAGTTATACTCAGATGAAACCGATTCGGATTTTGCAGGACAGTTCTTTAGTAGCAGTCCATAGTCGAATGCTTGGAGACACATTGCGATTTCGGTGGGATATTTTGAGGATAGAGCAACATCAGATACATGAACATTGGAGTAATGTGAATGATTCTATAGGAATAAGTCCAGACGGACATTCAGAAATTGATGGCCCAACCATACCTGAACAATTAGAATTAACTGATTCAAACCGTGCACTGGTCAGACAATTTGTCAACCAATGCTTAATTCGTGAAGATGGAGGAGCGCGAAAATTTTTCAACTTAGGGCTTTATATACAACATGATCGTAACGTAGCAGATGGTCTTATTGCTTTGTTGTTTGAAGTTATTAGAATGAAACTGAGTGGCACCACGCTTAAGTTTGAAACCAATTATCATGTGATTGCAGAAGGTAACCTAGTATTGAGTGCGAGTGAAGGTTTTATCGATGGTCAAAAAATTGCTTTCTATGACCTATTTCGTGTAGAAGATAATAAACTCGTTGAGCATTGGGACATTGTAGCACCAGTCATGAATTTTCTAAATTCTAAGCTTTAATTTGGATTAGGATAAGTATGTTAACCAATGTGCTGTGAATAAATATGGAAGTTGGATTGTCAATAATTGGGTTCTTATTTCACGAGATACCATTGGTAGGTGTTTAGATCCTGAATGTATGTAAGTAATGGTATTGGGTAAGTCTCTTATGGCTATTTACTATTAGGATAGATAGAGAGGGAAGATAAAAAGTGTAAACTATGTACCTCAACAAATGTGAACTATATACATTTACAATACCATGGTAAACTAGAAATTGACATACCACCCAAAATGCTTTTCAATTATGGCTTCTTTTTCTTTTCTAATAAAGTCTAAGTATGCTGCAGCGACAGGAGAGAGTTTCTTATTTTTCAGCCAAATCAATCGCCAATAGGTGAGGATAGGAAGATCTTTAGAAGGTATAATATATATGTCTCCATTTTGCAATTCATTACTCATACCTATTAATGGAATAATAGAATAGCCAAGCCCAGCAACTACTGCTTGTTTGACGGTTTCGTTTGAAGTTAATTCAATACTCTTTCGTTTAGTATGGTTACTAAAATAGATACTCATTGCATTTCTTGTAGCTGAACCTTGCTCGCGATATATTAATGGACGAGACTTTACTATTTCTTTGGTGTCGCCGATAAGGTATAATTTATTTTCTAGTAATATCTCTTCATTGGTTTCTAGTTTTTCTGGTAGTACAGACACTAATGCAAAATCGATCTCATTAGATTGCAGTTGCTTTATTACAGTTGTCTTGTTAGACACATCTAGTGTAAGGTCGATGCCAGGATATCTATGAACAAACTCACTTAGATAATAGGGAATAACATACTTACCCGTTGAGGCAGAAGATATTCTAAGTTTGCCTGTTAGTAGTCCTTCATACTCTTTTGTTTTATATTTAAGCTCTTCCGCTTCGCTCAGTATATTTTCTGCGATCTGGGCAATCGATTTACCAAAATCTGTTAGCTGGATTTTTTTACCTGTTTTTTCAATTAGGGGAATGTCAAATTGCTTTTGAAAATTTTTTAATTGTATCGAAAGGGCTGGTTGTGTCATGTACATTTCTTCTGCAGCCCTTGTGATATTTTGATGTCGGATTACTTCTAAGAAAATTTTTAATTGGTGAAAAGTAAAATTCATACTATTGACTGTTAATTATTATTTGAGGTGAACTACTAGAAGATATACGTGAATCTACAACTATTAAAATATTTTATAGCAATCATAAAAATTATATACTTTAATATATGAAGTAAAAGGAGGATATTCATGCTTATAGACATTGTTAAGTTGATTTATACAACACAATTAGGTATATCTAGCAATTATGGAAAATTCAATTAGAAAACATTCCTTGGAATCTTCCTTCATTCAGTTATTAAGGACATTCTTTAAGATAAAGAGTACTAACTGTATAAAGCGTATTAGTAAGGATAGTAAAGGGTTCAGTATCAAGAGAAATGAATTAGACTATTTTGAATACATCTATTTATTGGACTGATCTTCTTGAAATGTTGTGATGGGTTGTAAAAATAAATTAATTGAGCACATTGCTAATTTAATACAATATTTCTAGACTCAGTACATAGTTGATTTTAGAAGTTTCGCTGATATAAGACTATTAATTATAAAACATATTATCTTTCAAAAGCTATTAAATATGAAGAAAAAAATCGATTCGCCTAATTTGATTAAGTATATAGGAAATTCCATAAAGAGCGTAGGGGGTTTAATGAAGCCCAAAAAATCCTATGAAAAACATAATGGAATCATTAAGCACCAACCTAGTTGGATGTATAGAAATGAATAATTCTAAGCGATTCATTAATTTATGTTATCTGCGGGTGAAGCCGTGGCTACATTTGCAGGTCTAATTTTATATTGAACTCAAGTGTTGGTATATTTATAATGATCTACATTTAGAAGAGATCTTTTGTCTCAAGTATAAACACAAAAGTCTGAAAACCATATGGTCTTCAGACTTTTTGTGTTTTATGAATACTTATTAGTGACAGAATACTGTTTGTTTAGGAATATAACTAATGGATAATGACCTAATCGAAATACTAATATGCATAAGAGAAATTTCATTGTTTATATTTCTGGGAATTGATTAACTAGGTGGTGAAGAAATGTGTGGTGGTATTTGGAATGTCTATTATAGAGATGTACTTTTAGGATAGGTGGGATGGCTATTAGAATGAATCAAGCATAGATATCGACGGAAAAGATATAAGATTTAGATAGATGTTTGTATAAGTCTAGACTAGGAACATTAAGTATGTAAAGTTCGAATAGTTATATAGTGGATTAATGACTATATAGCAGAGTGTTTGAGAAATTTTAGGAGTAAACATTCCGGCCGTATTGATTTTAAGTATATAATAATAGAAAAGAAGGATGGAACCTAACCTTACATGAGTTTGCCTTCCTTTATGCGGTTGACAGTAAGGGTGGCTTAGATATTCTGTGAGCCTAGAGATAATTTGTAATATACTATTATCTAATTTTACAACAAATGATATTATGAAACAACATTTACTAAATTCAATCTGCCTGATAGGATTATTGTTCATCGCATCAGGATGCGATCAGAATGAAACTATGGATGGTCAAGGAGGGAATGAAGATAATACTCAATTTACGATCCACGCTGGAGAAATTCAAGGATTCTCAGGAGATCGATATATAATGGCGACCTCACCTACGTCAGGCGAAGTTCTCTTTTGGGACGTAATGACTAGTTTTCAAGATAGTATCACTTTTGATGCAGGAGACTCTGAAACCGTTGATCTTACCTATGCATCAGAGTACGGTACAGGCTTTAATATCACAACGTATCGAGATGTTAAATCTGAATTCAAATTTTCTAGGTATTTATATTCTTGTTTTGAAGGGCAATTATCATTTGATGATCTCGGTGGTAAATCTGTGGATATTATATTTACTGGAACAAAAGAGATCGCAGAATTTATTAATCCTGCATATGACCATTCTGATATTGAAGTTGCTGGTGGGGCAATAATTGATCATGAAAATAAAATTGTCTATGATTCAGATAATAATGTAACAGTTATCAATGCAGTATTAGGGAGTACAAATATGGATGTTCAATTTACATTCAGATTTATAGGAGAACAGGAGTATAAAAGTATAATCATAAAGAGGGAGGATTGGGTAAAAGTGGACGACGACAATTACAAACTAGAGGTGGAAGTTGAAGATTTATTCATGTGTAATGTACATGAAATAGATATTGGAATTGATGGTGCTTGGATAATTGACTCAGAGGTGTTAGCATCTAATGGTGATAGAATATCAATTGCTCAATGGTCGCATTATGCGCAAAATCAAATGGGCGATAGGATTAAACTTTTTTTGCAAGAGGGATTAATGATAGATGAGTTGCTATTAAAGATAAGAGGAAATAATATCAACGAAGGCATTCAGTTTCAAAAAGTATTTGAAAATATTCCAACAACGATATCCTTAAAAAAACAGGGTAATGAAGTTTTAGAATTGACACCTAGTACATTCAACTTTTCAACTACTGATAATTATGATGTTGTCAAGTCGTCGTATAGGTATAAAATTAATAATCACTTAAGTTCTTGGGATGTTTATCAATCATCAAGTTCGACGACAGATTATACACTTCCGATAATAGAAAGTGGTTATTTAGATGAAACTACATTTATAAAGTCTGTTTTGATGAACCCAGTAAATTTTAAAATGCAATTTTATACATTAGAAACTGATGTGAATCAAGTGTATAATATCACTGGAATAGACAGGCAATTGCAATGTTTAAGTTATACTTCGAGCTATGATAGCTATGAGTTATAAAGCCACCTACACTATGTTTAGTTTGTGCCTTGTACCATTTAGTCGATATCTACTCTATTGGTAAAGTGATATTATTTGTATATTACTTAGCTTAGTAATGTACTGCACGATAGGTGTACACGAATTGTTGTAGATGATTTCCTTTAATTGGGAATTAAAATGTTATAAAAGTTGGCTAAAAATGAATGTAAAATATATAGTTCTTACTTTGATTTGGTTGATAACTGGTTTGTCATGTGCTAAAGAAGATGCAGAGCTAATAGTAGACAATACTTCTTCTGAAGATTGTGAAGTGGAATATGCAGTGGATGTCGAAATTTTAGAATCCTCAGTTTCTACTTTAAATTTTTATGGTATAGAAGACAATATAATCTTTACAGATAATTTCGGAATTAATCATGATTTCATTTCAGAAAAGAGAGAACTAGGTTTGTGGTGTTTGCATAGTTGGATTTGCGATAGCGATACAATGCAGATAGATTCTTTCTGGGCTAAGCGGTTTGTTAAAACATTAACTTATTTCTCAGTTTCAGCCAATTACCAATTTCAGTACAACCTCTATACTTCTTTAAACGATATTGAACCATTGAAATACTCAGATATCCTAAATGTTCGAATTGCTGTTGGTGATGAACTGTTTAGTGAAGTGAGTACGTATATAATAGATCCACGAACTGATGAAGCAGCGAGTAATGATGATTTGCTGTCATTGGATTCAATTGTAATTGACAATTCAGTGTATTATGATGTATATATAGATAGTAACGAAACCTTTGAGGTTAAATACAATTTAGAAAAAGGACTAATTAGTTTTAAAGATGTAGATAATGCAATGGAGTTCGTATTAAGTGAATAAGAAGAGCTGCGCGGAAAACCGTCTTTTTATTTAATGTTGATGTGGAGTGGCATAGAATTAAAGTAGCTGTAAATTACATATTTTTGATTTGATCGCAATTTTGTCAGTTGGTCGACACCATTGAACGTGAAACATGTTTAATTTCTTCTTTAGCGTATTATTTGAAACACCTTTTTGATTTAATATATCAAGAACTGTCTCGAAGCTGCCGTTATGAATAGTATGAAGTTGAAAAGGATACTGTAAATTTAACACTAGATATGAATTTGGAGTATCTGTCAATATTGAATCTTATTGGAAATATAGATAATGAAAAAATTAAAGAGCTGCATTTTAAGTCAAATTGATATTGATGCTCATTCATTGGATAATATTCTCGCCAAGTTTAAAAGTTTACATTTGGCTAAAGGAGAATATTTTGTCAAGGAGGGTAAGGTTTGCAGACAAATGGCGTTTATTGAATTGGGTTATATGAGGATGTATGATATAGTAGACGGAAAGGAAATAACATTATGGATTGGTAGCGCGGGTTCATTTATAACCTCACTGTCAAGTTTTGTTTTTGAGACGGTCAATAATTGGAACATACAAGCAATTTCTGACTGTAAGTTATACGTCATCAATCGATCAGATCATTTTATGCTAAATAAAACAGAAGTTAGATGGTTGGAATTTGATAATCTTTTGTTGGCTAATTCTTATGCCCTATTAGAAAGAAGAATGTTTTCTCAACTTCATACTACTGCGAAAGAGAGGTTTCTTAGTTTAATGGAAGATGAGCCTAATTTATTTAATAATGTTCCTCTCCAATACATAGCCTCCATGATCGGAATTGCACCAGAGTCATTAAGCAGATTAAGGAAAATGAAATAACTAACATTTGTCAAGTGAAAATTCAGTTCGTTTACAGAAATTTGCGTCTTTATAATTTCAAATGTAGATGAATGAACAAGTTGCAAAAAGCGTTAAAGGCAAATGCTCTGTTTTCAAGCATGTCAGGAATATTGTTGATTTTATTCAATTGCCAACTAGCGGATTTATTTGGTGTAAGTTGTAATACAGTTTTTTGGATCGTTGGTTTGATCTTGATTTATTTTTCGGGTACTATCTGGTACGAAATTGAGAAACAAAGACATGTTGCTGTGATTTGGATTATTATACAAGATTTCACATGGGTTTTGGGAAGTTTTTTTCTATTGTTGTACAATCCTTATAATATTACATTAGCAGGAAATATAGTAATTGGATTCATTGCTCTAATAGTCTTAGTTATGGCTTTAAATCAAATTGTGGGTTTGAAAAATACTTTTTATAGTTTGGAGAATTAAGTATTGTGAAAGTGATATACAAACCATTTATTTTGCTAATAATTGAGACATCTATTTAGGGATTACATTATAAAGTCAATTTTATTCTAATTAGTATTTATGAAAATATGTTGGTATTACCAAAATGGTAATTAGAGTCCTGATATATTGAAAATGGTAATAATAATTTTATATTTAGATATTATTTATTCCCTTTAAAGACATATTGTAAAATGATTACACCTATTGCTAGAGTGACTGTATTTCTTCTTGCTATACATATATTTTGTGTGCAAGATGGTGGAAGTTTCTATTATGTAGATAGAATAGATTGTAATATTGAAGATAATGAAAATTCAGTATCTGATAATTCTGTTTTGGCCTTATTGGATATTTATGATACATTAGGTGGATCGTTATGGAATTCTAATAGCAATTGGTTAATTGGAGATCCTTGTAACAATTTTTGGTTTGGTGTGGTATGTAGTGGAGGTTCCATTACTGAAATCAATTTAGAGGACAATAATTTATCTGGCATCTTGGGTGAAAACAATGGATTTTGTGAGCTTCCTTTTTTGGTTAGTCTTAATATTAGCGACAATAATGTATCCGGAGTATTGCCTAGTTGTTTATTTACTTCGACTATGGAAGAGTTAGATCTAAGTGACAATGCATTTTCTGGAAGTTTACCCGAAAGTATGAGTACTGTCCAATCGTCTCTTGACTTACGTCTTACTGGGAATCTATTAGATGGATGTTATATCAATGCACTAAATCCAAAGTGTTCGGACAACTCATTTACTAATTCGAGAATAAGTGATGGCAATAATTTTGATGCGACATGGAGTGAGTATTGTTTGAGTGGTGACGGTGTTTGCTGTGAATTGGATTATGAGATTGACCTAGCTGTAGTCGAAAGTGGTACATATTATGCAAAAAACACAATACTATTAAATGGTAATTTGGATGCATCTAAATCCATTTTACTCAAAGCTCCAAAAGTTATCTTCGAATCTCAAATGAATACTAATTCAGGAAGTATAGATATTAGTAATAATGGTTGTGATCAAAATTAGAATTGAATGTTTAATTGGTCGGTTATCTACTTTGTATAAACTGTCATTACTACCAGATTGCTAAACATGGATTATACAAATTTAATGTATTCGCATTTGGCTACTGTTGTACCTTGTTTTTTCATCGGCACCTTATTGTTGATTATTAAGAAGGGAACTAAGACTCATGTTGTCCTGGGTAGAATCTATATGGTGCTTATGATCGTTACTGCAACTATTACACTCTTTATGCCTGCACATGTAGGCCCTACATTATTGAATCATTTTGGATGGATACATAGCTTTAGTTTTTTGACGCTATACACAGTTCCTACTGCATATTGGGCTATTAAGAGAGGTGATGTCAAAACACACAAGATTAAAATGACAATACTTTATTTTGGAGCCATAATTATAGCTGGAGGATTTACTTTTGTACCTGGACGTTATCTACACAGTCTTTTCTTTTAAAAATGAAATATTTTTTCAATTGAATTTCTTTTAGAAAACACTTTGACCCTCGTCTAACACTATTACACCATTTCTACCTTCATGATATTTGGCTAGATATTCTTGTTCTGTTTGACCTTTAGTAGGGATGTAAAATTTAGGTCTATCATAGTCTTGTAAGTCCATGATCGTACTATAGCCAGATCTACATATTATGGCTGACGAAGTATTAATAAGCGTTGTTAATTCTTGTTGATCTACTATGTCATACACTTTAAAGTTTGCAGGATAATTCGTAAGTCGTTGTGTCTCTGTACCTCTGATAAGGTAAATACTTTTGTCTGAAAGTGAAGTGTCTGATATAATTGATTTTTCCAGATGTGTACGCGATGGCTCTGGTCCAGATAGTATTGCAAGAAGATCGATCGTTGGGTTCGTAACAGCGAGTTTCAAGCGGGTAAGTGCACCGACGTATATACAAGGTATTTTCATCGCGCTACTGTCGCTTAATCTTCCACTAAGGCTGTTTTTAAAGTCGTCAGGAATCCAGCATTCATCAAATTGATGGATAAATTTTCTGTGAAGCAGATTAGCGAATTTAGCAATTTGCTTGTTTTGATGTTGAACGTTAAGTTGATGTGTAAGATAGATACTATAGGTGCTTTTATGTCTTACTCCAAATCTATTATCTGATATGATAGCGTCTGGTTTCCATTCTTTTACGATCCGATCCGTTTCTTTTATTTCTTTGCGATAGGTAGTCATAAGTTTGGGACCTTGCAATATCATGCTCAATGTCATACTATTACTATAGCTCACATTGTATGATGGCAATTCATATGACGCTAGCTCAGGATATCTGCGCTGTAGCATAGCAAATGATGTACTATCTCCAGCTATTGCTACTTCTTTTCCCAATGACAATAAGTGATCTATGATAGGGATACATCTCGTAGCATGCCCTAAGCCCCAATGCAGTGGAGCGATGAGTATGCGTTTATGTTTTGTAAGTGTAGGAATCATAGAATTTTCAAAAGACAGGCTAATTGCCTTAACTAAATAAAGCACAGGACATATCTAAATTAGATATTTATTAGAACTTGACCTCAAAATAATATCTTCTATTTCGCTAGCCGCGTTTGAAATATATATTAGCAATGTCAGACAGTGTTTTAAAAAAATAAAACACTGTCTGCCACTGCATTCATCGCGTTTGCTATGCAAGCCGCGATTTATCCTTCCATTCGGATTTCGTCTTCAGCACCGTCGTAAAACTTATATTGAAATAAGTCGTAATCATTGTTCTGAGCGACTGTAATCCACTTCTTATATTTCATGGCCCATTTCATACGAAGACTAGGTAGACCTTGTTTGATATATGCATATACAAATGGATGTGTCTCCAACTTGATCTTACTTGCAGGCCTAGTCTCAAGAATAAAATTTATATCACGCTCAATAGAGTCTGTGACTAATACTGAGGGAGTACTTTTACCGGTACCCATACAGACAGGACATTTTTCGCTTGTATCTATTTTTACCTCTGGTCTTACCCTCTGACGAGTGATCTGCATCAGACCAAATTTACTTAAAGGTAATATAGTGTGTTGTGCTCTGTCTCCTTCCATGTAACTCTTCATGGCCTGAAACAGCTTAGTCTTATGTTCGGATTTGCGCACATCAATGAAGTCAATAATAATCAGTCCACCGATATCACGTAGACGTAATTGTCGAGCGATTTCTTCTGCTGATTCCATATTTACGGCCATAGCCGCATCTTCTTGACTACGTTTGACCATTTTAGGTCCACTGTTGACATCTATTACGTGCATCGCCTCAGTGCTCTCTAAGACTATATATGCACCACTTGACATGGTACTTGTCTTGCCAAAACTGGCTTTGATTTGCTTAGTGACACCAAATTCGTCAAAGATTGGTCTCGCTCCTGTAAAGTGTTTTAATATTTTGACTTTATTGGCATCAATAGATTTTAAGTAATCCTTGAGTCCATTGTATACATCTTTGTCATCTGTTACGATAGATGTAAAGTCATCAGTAAGTATATCTCTTATGATCGTAGTCGTTTTATCCAGTTCGCTGAGTAGTTTCTTAGGCTTCTTAGCATTTCGTAACTCATGATAGATCTGTTTCCACTTCTCGTTGAGTTCACTTATTTCAGAGTGAAGATCTGCGACTAGTTTGCCTTTGGCTGCAGTACGTACTATTACACCGAAATTTTTAGGCTTGATACTTCCTATGAGTAGTTTGAGTCTCTTTCTTTCTTCTGGATCAGATATCTTTTTAGATATAGCTATTGTTTCAGAAAATGGAGTCAATACTATAAATCGTCCAGGGACCGTGATTTCACAACTTAATCGTGGTCCTTTGGTAGAGATTGGCTCCTTTAGGATCTGCACGAGCACGTGTTCATGCTTTGTGAAAACGTTATCAATTTTTCCACCCTTTGGATTGTCTGGCATGTTTTCAAATGCGTCCAGACGATGAGTATTAGTCTTATTGTTTTGTACAGTCTTAGTATACTTAGTCAATGACTTGATCTGAGGTCCGAGGTCCGTATAATGTAGGAATGCATCTTTACGATGACCAATATCTACAAAGGCGGCATTAAGACCAGGCATCATCTTACGGATGCTACCAAGAAATATGTCACCCACGGCAAAAGTATCCTTTGTTTTTTCGGTATGGATCTCTATCAATTTAGCATTTTCTATTAATGCTATTTCTACCTCCGTTGGAGAGGTACTAATAATTAATTCTTTAGACACTATATATATGTTTGTAGCTCACTATGTAATATCATAGTGCAGCTTCACATAATCATCTAGAATATTAGACTATAGCTAAGAGTTGTGCTGGTTTAACAGAGGAGATATTTTGGGAAAATATGTCTTGTCAATAATTGATTAAGCTTGTAGAGAGCTATTCGGTTTTTCTTTTTGGGCGAAGTATCTGTGCGGTGAAGTCTTTTGGACTTTCGTGTTTCTAATTGTAATACACGGATAGTTCTATATTAAAATCTTTTACTTGGTTTCTCTACGATTCTCTTGCGTGGTGGTCTTATGTCTTAGTAGACTATGTTTATTAAAAATAAAATCAACTGATGTAGTAGAGCGAATCATATCATACTCCAGTAGTGTGCTCTCATGAGCTATATAAAGGTTTTACCAACAGCACCTACTGTTGATACAATCGTTTAGATCAGTCAAAAAGCTGAAATAAGACGAAAAGGTTAAGGATCAAAACGTTACGTAAATGATATCCTTTGGTATAAATTAAAGTGAATGTTTCATATCACCCACTATAGTCCATTCATTAATAGACTATATCGATCTTGGCGATAGCATATAAGTATGTAACTATAACTATATATGGAACCAGCTCTGATCTAATATCTTTTTAAATAGGCTTTATACCTATATATAATAAGGTTTATAACCTATTATGTACTACATGTAGTCCAAAAAGCCTACCAATAATTATTTTCAATGATCTTTATGATCATTGGTGGTATAGACTGTAAAGCTACAAAAGCGATCTCTTTCTCTACTATAGAATTGCTATAGTCTAAATATTACACTCCTCATATGACTACAACGCTGTAAGTGGTCAGGTACTAATAAGTATGTCCAATAATTGACCTATCTATAAACACAGAAAGCTGAATAGACTAATGAAAGTCGTATTCAGCGTTCTGATAATTCACTAGAAGTGGTGTTAAGTAGTTACTACTTACCCTTCTTCTTGTGTCTGTTTTTTCTAAGTCTCTTCTTACGCTTGTGCGTAGCGATCTTATGTCTTTTTCTTTTTTTACCGCAAGGCATAGTTTATACTTTATTGTGTTACTAATTAATTGCATTTTGCTGCATACTTCTTCATGTTAGCCACATCTTTCTTAGCTTCGTAAGCTTGTGCGAGCAGACAGTTAGAAGTATTATTTTCAGAATCGATACCTACTGCTACCAGTAACCTCTCGATTGCTTTATCCATTTGGTTGGTTCTAATCGCTAGTCTAGCTAGCTGATTGATTACCTTAACGCTCTTAGGGTTATCTTCGTTCAATTTTCGAAGCATCATTATACCTTCCATTGGACTTTCTACAGGATTCTCAACAAAACAGAGTGCTTTATTGATCTTGTGGTCCATGTTGTCAGGGTTAATTGACATAGCAGCTTCAAATGCTGCTATAGCATGAGAAGATGCATAATCCCTAAGTTTTTTCTCTTGTGAAGACTTTACACCTAGTAAATAGCTCGTTCCAGCTATACTCCAGCTTTCTTCCGATTCTTCAACCTTAGCTATTTGTTCTGCATAATGTCCTGCTATGATAGGTTGACCTATTTCATACCAAGTACTAGACAGTCTTTTGTTTAGCGCGATCTCTGCTTCGTCCGTATTAGCGTTGTTGAGCTCTACGTTTAGAGCCTCTACTATTGATCTCTGTTCTTTAGTCAGAGTTTTCTTAACATCTAATAATATATTTTGAATACTTGTGGCCTCCATATTGAGAGCCCTCGTCTGGTCTGCTTTCTTGAGATCATTACTTTTAGTATCACATCCAAAGTATAACATTGAAAATGCCAATGCTGCAATAATGATAGTACTAAATTGAGTCTTGTTAAGCGCCATAAATATATATTAATCTATTTTCTCTTCGTCTGGAAGACTGTTCACATTTTGTTTTACTTGCTCCACAAATACCTTCGCAGGTTTAAATGAAGGTATGTAATGTTCTGGTATTTCGATAGCCTCATTCTTTTTGATGTGTCTACCGATCTTTTTTGCTCTCTTTTTGATAACAAACGAACCAAATCCTCTCACGTAAACATTCTCACCAGTAGATAGCGAACTTTTCACCTCTTTAAAAAACATCTCTAAGGTCACTAGCACATCTACCTTAGGAACTCCTGTTTTTTCAGATATTATTGCTACTAAATCAGCCTTTCTCATCGCTCTTACTGTTTGATTATTAATTAATTATGATTAGATTTTCTCAAAAGTGTGGCAAATTTCGCAAAATATTAGAACTAAGGAAGCTTTTGCATTTATTTTTTGCCCTTAAAGGCATATTTTATCTATTTAACTCATTCATTTACAAATGATTAATGATAAAAATCTTAATATGTATGACATGTAAATGACATGGTGACTGTATAATATTATGTAATAATCCAATTCGGAGTATTTGGCGATGTTTTGGCTTAGCTTAGTTAAGTAGTGCGGTATTTGCTGTAAGTACTCTAGCTGAGCGCGAGATAATAAGTTGTAATTATATCATTCTTGGGTATATCTAAAATAGAAGTAAGTACAAATGCAATGATATCGGCTTGCTTTTTGGAATAGTTAGAAAAACTTTCAATACGAATCATAGACATCTTCTCTAGTAACCGATACTTTGGTGCTAAAAGGTATATTTGCAAAAATTAAGATTTATCATGGTATTATCAATGACAGGCTTCGGCCAAGCACAAGAGGTAGTTGGAAATCAGAAGTTTTCGCTAGAGTTGAAATCTCTTAACGGAAAAGCTACAGACATACGCCTCAAAGTGCCATCATATTACAAAGACAAGGAGATGATCGTAAGACGAACTCTTCTCAAAGGTGCCATGAGAGGTAAGATAGAAGCAAATCTATCTATCATTTCAGATGCAGGCGATAACGAATTCGGTATCAATGCTGCATTGTATAAAAAATACTTTAACGAGTTACTGGAGATACATGAGACGATAGGGGCTCCTACTGGTGATTTGGCTTCTGCTATTTTACGTATACCTAACGTAGTATCTAGTAGAGATGAAGAGATCTCTGAGGAAGAGTGGAAAGTCGTGGAGTCTATCATGACAAAAGCTATAGAATCGCTTAACGCTTTCAGATCAGATGAAGGTAAAGCGATGTATAAGGATCTTATGATGAGCAGAGATATCATCGCAAGTGGGCTACCTAAGATCGAGCCATTCGAAGAAGAGAGAATAGAAAGACTCAAAGAAAGGTTGAATAGAAATCTAAATGAGTTTAAGCAAAGTGATTCGGTTGATCAAAATAGATTTGAACAGGAGATGATCTATTACTTAGAGAAGCTGGATATCAATGAGGAGAAAGTAAGATTGGCTCAACATTGCGTATACTTCGAAGAGGTAATCAATAACAGTGATTTAGAAAAGGGTAAGAAACTACAATTCATAGCCCAAGAGATGGGACGTGAAATCAATACATTAGGAGCAAAAGCACAGCATTCGGAGATACAACAAGTAGTGGTGTCTATGAAAGAAGCATTAGAGAAAATCAAAGAGCAAGTATTAAATATAGTGTAGGCAACTACTATATTTAAACAGATTTTGAAGAAGAAATGGTACAATATGAGCGCTAGAGGTTTTAGGGGAAAGATGGTAATATTTACAGCACCAAGTGGAGCTGGTAAGACTACGATAGTACGTCATTTGCTTAATAGGTATAAAAAACAATTAGGTTTCTCTACTTCTGCGACCACTAGGAGTAAGCGCGAGCACGAAGTAGATGGGAAGGATTACTATTTTCTTACTATTGAAAAGTTTCGTAAAAAGATATCAGATGGTGCATTCGCAGAATATGAGGAGGTTTATCAAGACCAATTCTACGGAACACTGAAATCCGAAATAGAGCGAATTTGGTCCTTAGGAAAACATGTTGTATTTGATATAGAAGTGAAAGGTGCTACTAACATCAAGCATATGTATGGTGATGAATGCTTAGCTATATTTATTAAGCCACCTTCGTTCAGTATATTAGTAGATCGACTAAAAAACAGAAAGTCAGAATCGCCAAGTAGTCTCAATAAGAGAATAGCACGAATGAAAAAAGAACTTTCTTATGAATCTTCTTTCGATAAAGTTTTAGTAAATGATCTGCTTGAAGTGGCTTGTAAAGAGGCCGAAATAATGGTTGAAGCGTTTCTTAATATTTCTGAAGAAGAAGAGTAGGGGTTAGTTAACTTAATATTGAAGAGGATATGATCTGGCAGACGACAAAAGGAATCACGGTACAAGTTATAAGTGAGTATTCAGATGAGCATTCTAAACCTTCCTTTAAAAAATACGTACATAGCTATCATATTAATATCATTAATGATAGTGAAAGTACGGTACAGCTTCTTCGCAGGCATTGGTATATTCACGATTCAGACCAGACAGTTAGAGAAGTAGAAGGTTCGGGTGTAATAGGTGAACAACCCGTTATGCGGCCAGGGCAAAATCATACGTATATGTCATGGAGTGCACTACGCACTGAGATAGGTAAAATGCATGGTAACTTCACGATGCTAAACCTAAGCTCAAATGAAGAGTTCGTAGTAGAGATTCCAGAATTTCCACTAGTAGCAAATCATAAGCTGAACTGATTCTACAAGTTGTAGATCAGTATATCGATCAACATTTAAGATTGATTAATACTAGTTGTGCTCTGATTACAAACCGATCAGCATATATATTTTACTTAGGTTTATACTTGCTCTCCTCTAGTATTTTTTGCGCATCGGTATTGGCTATAAGATCTTGCATTGTTACGTTTGGATTTCTCTTCATATACTTCTTCACAATTTGCCATCCCATATAATTTGCAGTGCGGCCTGGTGCTTCAGAAGGCATGCCTGGAGAGTTTGGACTTGGACTTAGATACTTATTGATACTCATCATATTAGTCTCATAAAATAATTCCTGATCGAAAAAGAAACTCCACATGGATAGTTCGTTTTGTTTAGCCCATTGTATTTGATCGGAGGTATATTCCATGATGATACTATCATGTGTTTCTGGCATTAGGTGGTCCAAAATATAAAGTCGCTTTCCATTGTGTATCATTTGGTCTATCATACGCACTCCATTGGCTGTGCCGATTTGATCATCTACAAGTATCTCTATTGTTTTTTTGACTAAATGCTCTTTGTCAAATGACCTTGTGAGATAAGTAGAGAAACTTGGATTTTGTGGATTGATGCGTTTGTATGGATAGTCGTCGCCCAAAAATAAATCAAGACTTACTCCTAAGGCATTTTTTTCATCATCATCAGAAAACAGGAATCTCTGATAGCTAAATCCAGTGTTCATCGTATAGATGTTGGCTATGTCAGCTTCTGGAAAATAATGGTGAAAATATTTATACGCTCGTGTATATTCTTTTTTGATGTCAGACATATCTCCATATATCAGCCCTATAGTGTCTTGTAGATTTTGAAAAAATGGATCTTTTAAAAAGTCTCCCAATCGATATGCAATAGTATCCAGATTACTCGACGCGGTAAATGGATTAAGAGTACCGAAGTATAGCGTTGCAGCAGACGGGTATTGAGCCATAAGTACATCGAGATCGTTGCTCAGATTAGTTGTGTCCATCTTAGCTACTAGCTCATCTAGCCTTATAATGTCAAAGTCTACAGATATATCACTGACGTCAGGATGAGTCTCTTTGGATTCCGTTTTACAACTTGTAAGAATGGTTGCTAGTATAAGAAATATAAATAGTACTGTTGTGTTGTGCTTTTTCATTGTTTACTTTTCTAAGTAGTTTTGATCATTCGCTTTTTGATAGGTAAGTAGCCTGATCACTACCGTGTATTATTGTTGTCTTCCTTTTTATTTAAACGTTGTTGTTCAAAATAAAGTATAATTTTTTTGGCTGCACTATTACCCACGACATCCGCTATTTCTGATTCTGCCAGTTCTTTTATTCTAGATACAGATTTATATTCTTGAAGAAGTTTTTCGGAGGTTTTAGCGCCTATGCCAGCTATATTCGTCAATTCTGTTCCCAATGCATTTTTACTCCTCTGATCTCTATGGAATGTAATAGCGAATCTATGTGCTTCGTTTCTAGCTTGTTGTATGAGTACTAGAGATTCTGATTTTTTGTTGATGTAAAGAGGAATAGGATCATCTGGAAAAAATATTTCCTCAAGTTTTTTAGCAATACCAATTACGGTTACTTTATCTAGGATATTTAGTTCTTTTAGTATTTTTACTGTACTGCTCAGCTGTCCTTTACCGCCATCTATTATTATAAGGTCTGGCAATGATTCTCCTTCTGCAACGAGCCTACGATATCTACGTCCAACTACTTCTTCCATAGAAGCAAAATCATCAGGTCCAACAACCGTTTTGATGTTGAATTTTCTGTAATCTTTTTTGGAAGGTTTGGCATTTTTAAATACTACACAACTCGCTACAGGATTAGTACCTTGTATATTACTATTATCAAAGCATTCGATGTGATACGGTAGTTTATCCATCTGTAGATCACTCTGCAATGTTTTGAGTATTCTCTCTGCAGAGGTTTGCTTTTTTATTTTGTTAAGTGCTTCTTTCTTTTTCTGAAACAAGAAGTACTTTACGTTTTTTTCTGAAAGCTCTATGACCTGTCTTTTATCTCCGCGCTGTGGTACAGTAATAATTATGTCAGGATCGGCCATATCTATTTCCATAGGTACAGCGATCTCCGGTGCGATACTGTTAAATTTTTCTCTGATGGCAGGAATTGCAAATTCTAATATTTCTCTATCATCTTCGTCTAGTTTCTTTTCGATTTCAACAGTATCAGAATTGATTAATGCACCATTAATGATTTTGAGATAATTGACATACGCATATTTATCATCGCTCGCTATGGAGAAAGCGTCAAGATCTTTAATTGATGTATTGACTACCGTAGATTTAGATTGATAATTTTCGAATGCATGAAATTTGTCTTTGAGCAATTGCGCTTGTTCGAATTCCATCTTTTCTGCAAAGCGTGCCATCTCAGCTTTGATGTAATCTTTTACAGGCTTAAAATTTCCGCGGAGTATATTTTTGACTTGCTCTATTTTCTGATTGTATTCTTCTTCAGATTCTAGATTTTCACAAGGGCCTTTACAGTTTTTAATATGATATTCAAGACATACTTTGTACTTGCCATCATTGATTGCTTTTTCGTTGAGGTTGAGCGTGCAAGTCCGTAGTTGAAAAAGCTTTTTTATGATATCAAGAATGATGTTAGTTCTAAACTTAGATGTGTAGGGTCCAAAATATTGTGAACCATCCTTCTTGACATATCTAGTAAAGTAGACCCTCGGAAATCTTTCATTTTTAATACAGAGATAGACATAAGATTTTCCATCTTTGAGCATTACATTATATCTTGGTTGATACCTTTTGATTAAAGTATTTTCAAGTAGAAGTGCATCAGTCTCGGTTTGTACTATCGTATAGTCTATATGGTCAGCATTCTTTACAAGAGTACGAGTCTTATAGGCTTGATTCTTTTTATTTCCAAAGTATGAGGATAAGCGATTTTTGAGATTTTTTGCTTTACCTACATAGAGTATGTTTTCGTCCTTATCATAGAATCGATATACACCTGGATCTTTAGGTATTCCGGCAGATATTTTTTTATAATCATCAGTCGTCATCTAAGCATTTTTATCTGCTATATGTAATGCTATACCCTTGAGAATAAAGTCCGCCGATGCAGGATTAGTAGCTAGGGGTATATTATGTACATCACAGAGCCTTAATAGCATCTGCACATCTGGCTCATGTGGATGTTTGTCTAGCGGATCTCTAAAGAATATGACGATGTCAATATCACCAGTGGCCAATAATGCAGCAATCTGAGCATCACCGCCTTTGGGTCCAGAAAGTAATTTTGTAACGTGAAATCCTTCTTTTTCAATATGAGATCCTGTAGTTCCTGTCGCAAATATCTTGGTTTGAATTAAGAATTCTTTATTACGCATTACAAAAGAGACCATCTCTGGCTTCTTACCATCATGTGCTATGAGTGCTATATTGATCATATGATATTATAGATTATTTTAATGCGAAGATAAGGGTTTGGTGTGATAATTAATAAACATAAA
>CALKJD010000005.1 GCA_937995755.1 uncultured Saprospiraceae bacterium
TACCGTCATCTTTTGACCTTTCTTAGTAGGTAGCGCAAGAGATAGTGCACCGTCTAAGACAGCGTATTCTCCAGTAAGGAGCAATTTTCCGTGGGCGTAATATTCTTTGGCGATGACTAGTAAGTTGTTGGTATTTCGAATATATCTTCTGCGAAGATAAAAAGACATCTATATATCTACTCCTTATCCATGATGATTTTTCAAATATGTTACCAAAAACATGTCAAAACTTCACTATTTCTAGTTGATCGACATCTATTTTAAGTTTTACCATTCCTTTTCCTGCTTTTATATTACCTCTAAACCGAGTTTCCAATTTTTTTTCTGACATGATTTGTAGTCCTTTACCCAATGCGGTAAGTGGATTTTCTTTATAGAGTTTTTCGAGATCCATTGTAATATTTACAGGTAATCTGAATTCTGAATTGGCAGGCATTTTTGCGTCTAAGCTCTGTTTGATATTAGCTATGACGATATCATCTATAAGTACATCTAGGTTAGCAGAAGCTAGATCTAGTGCTACACCATTAGGATTATTGATGATCAAGTGTGCATCCATATCAATGCGACTTTTACTCATTTCCTTTATATCTACATCTTCGATACGTTCCAGAGTGGGATCTTCGAGCGTCAAAGAATTGCATGATGTGAGTAAAGTGATAGCGAAGAGCATAAGTACAGAGATAGAATATTTCATATAAGTTGATTTTGTAGTTCAATAGTAATGAATTGAGATTATAAAATCAGTATTTATCTGCTAGACGAATTAAAATTATAGACTATTCGAAGGGTTTTATATATTTATGAAAAATGATAATTATGAAGATATATATGCAAATAGCAATTGCCACAATGGTTCTTTGCTTTGTAAGTGTAACGCTCAATGCTCAACAGTTCGAATTGATTAAGCAGGGAAAAGTCAAGAAGTTAGACTATAATACAAATTGGTACGTAGTACACAGCCTTGGTAATGAAGATGAATGCTGTAATTCTAGAAGGTTATTGGGAAAAATCGTAGAGATGTCTGAGGATTCGATGCACCTGCAAGTGACACAGTTGCAAACTAGAAGATATGATTCTGAAAAATCCTATAATTCTACCGTATTGTTTAAGGCAAAGACGGACTTTCCTGTTTACACTATAGCTAAGTCAGACATTAAGGAAATTGACAAGAAGGGAAGTAAGTTTTCAGAAGGATTAAAGATAACAGCAGGTTTGTTGATGATTACTAGTGTGGCTACTGCAGTTCAAGGACTTGTCTTAGGTAGTGATCACAGAAAAGCTTTGCTTGTTTCTGCGGGTATCCAATTGGGAACATCCATAACCTTCGCAGTATTGGGTAGCTCTTTGGATAAAGAATATAAAATCCGTAAAGATGCCTGGCAGTTTTAAGTCTATACTTGTAACCAAGTTTATTGTATCAAAAGTATTAGTATGAAACAAATCTATCTATTAATTGGAGTACTATTCATGTTGATGAGTAATACGTCAATGTCTAATGCTCAAACTATAATTTTATATAAGTCAGATAACATAGTACATTTAGATAGTACGGCTACTTGGCTTATGTTGGAAAAAGCTGATTTGAGCACGAAATGTTGTAATTCCAAAAGGGTTGCTGGAAAAATACATAATATAACGAAAGACTCTATCAGTATTGCCATGGTGAGAATGCAATCGTCTTTTAAAGATGAGGGTCGATCGATATGGTCAGATGAAAAATATACATTAGAGAATTTACCTATTCATACGATGGCAAAATTGGATATTCGCACTATTCAAGAAGACTATAATCGTGATTTTAAAAAAGCAATGAATTATTTAGGTGGAGCGTTATTACTCACGGGTGCTGCCACCGCGATTCATAGCTTAATAGTAGAGTCTGAGGATAGAACTGCATTGTTGACTTCTGCTGGAATTCAAGTGGGATCTTCGCTACTTTTATTGAGTATAGGGAGGCCTAAGAAGAAGTTTATAATCCATGAAGATTCTTGGCAGTTTCGATGAATGGTATAAGAAGAGGATGATATTTTAATAAGTACGTTTAATGAAAATTGATATTATAAATAGACATATGCAAATACTAGAAAAATACGCTAACCTGTTGGTTCACTATTGCTTAGAGATACAGCCAGGAGAAAGATTATATATCAGTACTACTACGCTAGCTCAGCCGCTCGTCAGAGAAGTATATAGAGCAGCAATGAAAGCAGGAGCACACGTAGATGTCAAGATGGCATTTAGAGAAGAGGCAAAGATATTTTTGGATCATGCTAATGATGATCAACTAGCTCATGTCTCTCCATTGCAAAAGGAAGCGATGGAGAATTATGATGCTTACTTAGCCATCCGAGCACCATTCAATCTCAAAGAAACTCAGAGTGTAGATCCAGAGCAAAGAAAGAAAAGAAGTAAGGCTCTTGCTGGAATGAATGAGACATACTTTACTCGAACGGCGGATAGATCATTGAAAAGATCG
The DNA here is from genome assembly GCA_937995755.1 of uncultured Saprospiraceae bacterium. Classification (GTDB taxonomy): domain Bacteria; phylum Bacteroidota; class Bacteroidia; order Chitinophagales; family Saprospiraceae; genus UBA1994. Next base: position 2,480 of record CALKJD010000005.1, read on the forward strand.
CTTTGTCAGTATCCGACTCAAGCCAGTGCGCAAGAGGCAGGAATGAGTCTCGAAGAGTACCAACAGTTTGTATTCAATGCGTGTAATTTATTTTCTGATGATCCTCAGGGAGAATGGCTCAAGGTGCGTGCATCGCAACAGAAGGTAGTCGATTATCTCAACAAAGCAGATGTAGTACAATATAAATCTAAGAAGACGGATATCACATTTAGAGTCAAAGATCGAATCTGGATGAATTCTGATGGACAGACTAATATGCCTTCTGGAGAAGTATACTCTGCTCCGATAGAAGATAGTGTCAACGGTGTAGTATTCTTTGATTATCCAATCGTATATATGGGACAAGATGTGCACAATATTACGCTATGGGTAGAAGATGGTGTAGTCGTAAAGTGGGATGCAGAGAGGGGGAAGGAAGTCATTGATGAAGTAATGAAAATTCCTGGGGCTAATCGATTTGGTGAAGTCGCCATTGGTACCAACTACAACATACAAAGAGCGACTAAGAATATCTTATTTGATGAGAAGATCGGAGGATCTATACATATGGCTGTTGGTCAAGCCTATAAGCAAAATGGTGGCCTTAATAAATCAGCGATCCACTGGGATATGATCTCAGATATGAAGGACGGAGGACAGATCATTGTAGATGGTATATTGATCTATGAAAATGGAGAATTTATAATCTTTTAAAACGCAACATTCTATTGGAGAATATTCGCCAGAAATAAGAATTGAAAATTCAATGTGCATTTTTTTCTTATAATTTATAAAAGCAGGACTATTCTATTTAAATACATTTACTAAATAGAATAGTCCTGTTATTATTTTAGCTACCCACCAATCGCTGGCTTAGAATATGGAGGTGCTTTTATCGTTTGCACGCCTTCTTTTTTGACGGCTTTCAATACTTCCATCACAGCTCTTTCCAATTGTGGATCTCTTCCTTGTTCCAAAGACTTAGCATCTTGGCGAACAAATATGTCTGGTGCTATACCTTTGTTTTCTCCTACCCATTCATTATTTACAGGATCAAAAATGGCATTGTCAGGGCAAGTCACTCGACCTCCATCTATCATTCTGTAATGTGTCGAAGATTTTACTAATCCACCCCAAGTCGTGCTACCAATTAGTTGTCCAGCTTTTTGTTGTCGGAATACCCAAGGGAAGAAATCTCCGCCTGATCCAGCCATTTCATTGATCAATAAAACTTTAGGCCCAAGTATTCCAGCAGGTAATTTCATAGGTGTACCATTAGGTACTTCATTGGTTATTGCGGCTCTGATTTTTCTCGTCATATTATCTACCATATAATCATCTAATAGACCTCCACCATTGAATCGTTCATCTATGACAGCACCGAGTTTGTCTTGCTGAGCAAAGAAATACCTATTGAATGATACCATCCCTTGCCCACTAGTGTTAGGTACCCAGATATAGGCTAGCTTACCATCAGAAAGAGAATCTACTAAACGTCTATTGTCTTCCACCCAAGCACGTGTTCTCAAGCCATTGTCTGATTTGATAGGTTCTATAGTCTCTTGCCAAGAGCCAGCAAATGAAGGCTTATCATTGATATGTATGATAGTCTGTACACCTGCAGTTCCGTCAAAGTGGCGGTAAGGATTATCAGTGGATTTTAATTCTTTACCATTAACTCCAACGAGATAGTATCCATTTTTGATTTTGGTGCCAGGTCTATCTAGTGGTCCTGATAAGCCAGGATTCCATGCTTCAGTGGTATATATTTTTTTGATTTTCCAACGACCATTATCACTTGCGAGATCAGCTCCTAAGAGACCCATGTTACTATCGTCTACTTCAGGATAATCTCCACCACCAACAAAGCTATGTCCTACGGAAAGTTCACCATTGATTTGATCCAACACATAATTTAAATCTGCTCTATGCATAATATAAGGCACTAATGGAGCATATCTTTGGTACACTATATCCCAGTCTCTACCATGTAAGTTTGGATCGTAGAAATAGTCTTTTTCGTATCTCCATGTCTCCTCAAATATTTGATTCCATTCTTCGGTCGGATTAAGATTCATCATAAGATTGACCTTTACGTTTTCTCCTCCTTTACCGCTATCGGCATTTGCATCCATTATGGTCCATGCGCCTTTCATTCGAGTCAGTAGCTTTTTACCATCACTTGATATGGATAGATTGTCAGCGCCTTCTACATATTCTTTCGCTTCTCCACTTTCTAATTTAAATTTATGGATTGTAATGGCACGAGAATCTGAATTGCGTACAGAAATAAAGACAGACCCTTCAGGTCCGGCGATCATCTGCACTACATTACCTTTGTCTAATGGCAAGGCCATAGTTCGCCTTGCAGCATTTTTAAAATCGATTTTAACCTCTAGTATCTCTTCGTCTTTTTCATTCTCTTTATCACCCTTATCTTTCTTCTTATCGTCTTTGCTGTCTTTGTCTTTCTTTTCTTCTTTTATCACGTCCTCTTCATCGCTCTTGGGCTCAAATGGCGAAGCTTCATCGGCTGTGAGATTCATCACATAAGTAGCATATTCAGGATTAGATTGCATAGCACTAGTATTTGCCCATCCAGCTCCGAGGCCAATGTCTGTACTAGCTGCAAAGTATAGATGCTTGCCACCTCTATCCCAAGTAGGGTAGACGGCATCGGCAAATTCATTTGTTATCCTTTTGGGTATGGATGTACCTACTTGCCAAAGCATTATTTTTCTTAGGCTATTAGCGCCAGAGGTATTGTAGGCTAACCATTTAGAATCTGGAGACCAAGCGAGATTCATGTTTCCACGATCAAGATTGTTGCCTGCATGTCCGATCGCTTTTATAGATTTAGTTTTGATATTGACGATTTGTATCCAAGTATCATCATCTACAAATGCAATCCTCTCACCATCAGGACTCCATGTTGGTTCCCATCCTAATTTAGAATTTCCGATATCTATTCTCACAGGATCTTTCATTCCTGATTGATCCTGTAGCATAAGTCCGTAACCTTTGCCACCTGCGTCAGAGAAGTATGCTATTTGATCTCCTTTGGGAGACCATATCGGTCTTCTTTCTGCTACGCCTGATGATTGAGTTAAGTTTCTAGCGGCACCATCTTTTGCAGGTACAGTAAATATTTCTCCTCTTGATTCCATGACCAGTCTCTTACCTGTGGTTGACAGAGAAACTGATTTTACTGATTTACTGATGTCTTTCCATTTAGACTCAGACCATGGAAAATCGCCAATGATATCTATTTCAATATTAGTGATAGCATTAGTAGCTAGATCAAGCTTATGTAATAGCCCATCACGTTCGAAGGCCAACATGTCTCCATGTCCAGCTAATGTCTTTACGTCTGATCCAGTAAAGGTGGTTATTTGTTTTAGGGCTTGTGTAGTTACATCGTAATTCCAAATGTTCGATGTGCCTTTTCTATCTGAAATAAAGTAGATCCCACTTTTTAGCCATACAGGTTCTATATCAGTTGTTTGTTCATTTGATAGTAGTACTTCGGCATGATTGTCAAGGTTGAGTATGATCAATGGTGTGTTCTGTCCACCGCGATACATTCTCCATTCTACATCCCATCTTCTTACTCTATCTAAGATGATACTTTTTCCATCTGGAGAATATTCTGCATCATTTCCCCATTGCGCTGAAATTCTAGTTGCAGGACCGCCATTTTTTGACACAGTCCAAAGATAGTTATGCCTACTTGGAGCTACTCCGCGTGCAGATGAAAACAAGATGGCTGATCCATCATTTGTCCAATCTCTTACGGTAGCTCCGCCAGGAAGCCAAGTCAGTTGAGTAGGCGTACCTCCAGCTATAGGTACTATATATACGGCATCGTTTCCTGATCTATTGGAAGTAAACGCAATAGTCTTACCGTCTGGTGAAATGTGTGGATTGCTTTCTATCGCTTGGGTACTGGTGATTCTATTTACATTACTACCGTCTTTATTAGCGACCCAAATATCTGATGCATAGGAAAATGCTATATGACTATCACTTATAGATGGCTGCCTAAGTAGTTTGGTTTGTCCAAAAGACTCAAATGAAATGAATAAGAGAAATAGAACAATCGTAATATTTGTTTTCATTGGTATTTGTTTTGGAGATTATGGTTATGTATCCAAGTTAGTTGATTTATCTATATTTCGCAATATATATAAGTCGCTATATAGATCATTGTCGTCCGCTATTATAACACAAGGGTAGAGTATTCACTTGGTTTTATGTAAGTGCCATTTGTAGTCAATTATCAGAAAGGAATTTATATAGGAACCACAAACGATACATATGTCAGGTTTAGTGATTTTTAAATGTCGTGTGACTTAATGCATTTTTTTGGTCTAAATAAAAGAGGAGCTATCGGTATACAATTGCTAGATGGTTGATTTTTGACATCAAA
>CALKJD010000006.1 GCA_937995755.1 uncultured Saprospiraceae bacterium
AGCATGTCTAATCTAAATCTCCATACGTCTAATCCCACCCCAATCTGACCACCATATGTAGCTGACTTGAAATTGTGCTTGTATCCACTAAATGAAAATAAGTCTGATGTACTGTCGAGATAGAAATGCGCAACAGGACCAGCTTGTAATCTAAGGAAACCAAGTTTAGTACCCACCAATAGAGGGATATCTACATTTCTATAGGTTTCTGATTTTAAGGTGTTTAGCGGTCCATCTTCAGATAGTTCTTCTAGATCAAAGTTGACGGTGTTAGAGTTGAAAAGTACTGCGGGCTCTACATATAAGCCTAGAAAGCTGATTCTAGAGTAGACACCGAAGTGCACGCCATACTCCGCATTACTGAAGTTAAGTTTGTATTCACTATTTCCATCTCGGAATATGATGCCTTCACTGGCAAGGTCAAATGAACTCACTCCTGCTTTGACGCCCAATTCGAATTGGCTATAGCCAGAGGTCAGTATGCAGAGAGAGGCAATGGTCGATAATATGAATCTTTTCATAATTCGGTTTTTTTTGGTAAAGAGACAAATTGATGTCCTGCTTTGATGATAATTAGTGGGATCGACTTTAGATATATTATACGCTAAAGTTAGCACCTTTATTACTTTGGATCAAAACAATGGTCAATTGCGAAACGATTCTCTTATTATATATGTATCTTATAGGTATTTAATTAACGCTTAGTTAACTTTGCAGGGATTTGTGAATTTATTGATTATCAATTATTTACAGATGCTTACAAAGTCTTATGTATATAATAGTCAAAAAGAGTGCCTAATAATTATGGTAATACACGAAGCTGCATTTGCAGGATCATTTGATAGAGAGAGTGGCTGTCCAAAGCCTATGATACCAGAGTTTGCTTTCATTGGTAGGTCCAATGTGGGTAAGTCTTCATTGATCAATATGCTCTGTGGGCGAAAAGATATCGCTAAGGTATCTAAGACGCCAGGTAAGACTCAATTGCTCAATTTCTTCAGAATCAACAATGAATGGAACCTAGTCGATCTTCCAGGTTACGGTTTTGCTAAGATCTCAAAGAAGAAAGTCGCTGCTTGGGAAAAGATGATAGAGAAGTATCTATTAGTTCGACAGCAGCTGCAATGTGCATTCGTTTTGATCGATATTAGACATTCGTTACAGGCAATAGATAGTGAATTTATTGATTGGATGGGTGAGCGTCAGATACCATTCGCCTTGATATATACCAAAGCGGATAAGCTTAGTGCTGGCGATGTACAGCAGCATGCTAAGAGGATCAATGATGAACTGCTAAAGACCTGGAATGAGCTGCCTCCATACTTTATTACAAGCTCAGAGAAGAACATGGGAAGAGATGAAGTCCTTAAGTATATCGATGAAATCAACCAAAGTACTTGGGCAGAACTTTAGTAACTATTATAGATAGTATACGGCTTTCACAAAGTTTAATTTAATTGGTTAACCTCGTCTATGTATATTTGTAACAGGTATTTGATCTAACTTACATACTTGCTTGACAATATTTGAGCAAGATATACTTACATTATATGCACAATGACTCTATTATAGATAAGAAGTGAAGAATACAGTAGAACATATAATTCCTAAGATGGAAGATTGGCCTATCTCACAATTTGGTGAGAAGCGAGGTGAATTTGTACTTGAGCTCAATGACTTTGTACTTAAGGAAATCTTAGAGAATCATGGTGACGATCTAGAGCCGTTATTAGCTAAGACAATATACCTAGAGAAGAGGAGGTCCAAGAATAATAAGTGGAAAGTTGATCCTGAAGATGAAGTAAAATATTGGTCTTCATTAAGTAATGAACTGAATGCCATCACATCAAATAACGGTAGCCAAGAAGAGTATTTAGAGCTACTCAAGCGAATTATCAATAGATACGACGAAGAAATAGTAGGAACATTTAAGCCTAAGACGTTTAGATTTACCTCTAGATTTCTCAATATCTTCTTTAAGAGATTGCTCAACACTGCGGCAGGTCGTAATCATAGACGACTCTGGGGTAATAAGCATCAGCTCAAAGAAAAAATAAAAGTTTACGGAGAGGTAGATAAGTTGAAAGCCTTATTTAAGCAAGGAACTGTAGTAATGGTGCCAACACACTTTTCTAATCTGGATTCGATGGTGATCGGATACGCGATGCAATCAGCGGTAGGTATTCCTGCATTTTCGTTTGGTGCTGGACTTAATCTTTTTGACAATGAGATAGTAGGATACTTTATCAATAGATTAGGTGCTTATAGAGTAGATCGTCGTAAGAAGAATCCAATATATCTGGAATGTCTAACTTCTATGGCTGCGTATTCCATACAGAAAGGAGTGAATAATCTCTTTTTTCCTGGAGGTACGAGATCTCGTGAAGGTAGCATGGAAGACCGACTCAAGCTAGGTTTGCTAGGTTCGTCGATCGAGGCACAGCGGAATATGGTGATTGAAGGTAAGAAGGAAAAAGTATTTATTGTTCCTTTGATTCTTGGCTATAACTTTGTTTTAGAAGCTAAGTTTTTGATAGACCAGCATCTGGCGCGTACAGGTAAAGAAAAATATATTAAGTCAAAGGATGAGTTTAAAAGTTATCGAAAGATCACAAAATTCATTTGGTCATTATTTTCCGAGAAATCTGATATCTCAGTATCTTTTGGAGAGCCGATGGATATCATGGGTAATCTAGTAGATGATCAAGGTAATAGTATCGATACGAATGGAGAGCAAATAGATCTTAAGGATTATTTCTCTTTAGATGGAGAGATCAAAGCCAACCCACAGAGAGAGAATGTATATACTAAGATACTTGGAGATAGAATATTAGACAGTTATAAGCGAAATAATGTAGTGCTAACTAGTCACTTGCTTGCTTATGCCGCCTTTAAGATTTTAGAGAAGTCACATGATGGTGATGTATATTCACTAGTCAATCTATCCAAAGATAAGGCACAGATCGACTATGATTATCTTGAAACTATCATCGCAAGGTTGCAAGTTGTGCTATTGGAGTGGGAGAAAGAAGGCAAAATTAAGCTATCGAGAGAGGTGAAGTGGGAGCCAAGAAGAATTATCGAAGACGGAATTAAGAATCTTGGAATCTATCATGCACAAAAACCGTTGTTGATGAAGAAGGGTAAGGTATGGTCTGATAGTCTTAAAATTTTGTACTATTATCACAACCGAATCAAAATCTACGAGTTGGATAAGTATATTGAATGGGCGGAGACAACTTCCCTAGTAAAGAAATAGAATACATCTTATGTAGTTATCAAAATTCCCATTGAGTATAGTTTCATAAAATGTTCATAGAAAGAGCCATTTAGGCTTTTTAAATAAGAGAGTAATTTGAATTATATAGTTTACGATTTAGAAGCAACATGTTGGATGGGTCGTCCTCCAAAAGGACATAATGAAGTGATAGAAATCGGTGCGGTTAAGATCAATCAGTTGGGCGAAGTATTAGATTCCTTTAGCAAATTTGTTAAGCCTACGGTCAATCCACGACTTTCAGGTTTTTGCAAAAAGCTGACGTCTATCAAACAAGATGATGTCAATAGAGCTCATACTTTTCCGCGAGTCATAGAAGAATTTAAAGAGTGGATAGATATCTACGAAGATTATAGCTTGTGCAGTTGGGGGGCATACGATAAGACGTTTTTCACTAATGATTGTAACCTTCATAGATTAGAGACGGATTGGCTAGAAAGAGCTGTCAATATCAAAGGGCAATACGCCAAGATGGTAGGTGACGAAAAAGGAAATGGTCTCAAAAATACGCTCAAAAGGGAAGGTTTCGAATTTACAGGAATACCACATCGAGCTATTTCCGATGCGCAAAATACGGCTAAGATCTTCATCAAATTTATAGATGAATGGGTGGTGTAATAAATACTAAGATTAAGTGAGTGTAACACAAATGATCTTTAAAGGATTATTGATTTATACTTATTGATATGATATATGAGAGCTGCAAGACTAAGGTTTTGTGGCTCTTTTTGTATGTATATGTTGGAATGGGGTTGTTATTGTTGTTGGTATATAATACTTTGTTGTGCTTGTGTTTCAAAGGCCTCTGTGTTTTTCAAGGTATGTTGTTATCTAAATTTGTAGTTTCCCTAATAAGATGCCGCATCTTCATCTTGTTTGTGATGCAAAGCACTTTTTGAAGACGCGGATGCAAGCGTTTCTATTGCTGTTTGTAATAGAAACGCTTGCTAAGTGTAACATATACAATAAGTTACGTCAAATTTCTTTTGAAAAAAACGATGCTCGTATTTGAAAAAATATCATCTTTGCGGCCTAAAGAACTACTATTAATCACTACAATATAAAACTTGATAACATAATGTCGAACCAAGACTTACTAGTAAGACACCAACAAGAAAAAATGGCTCTTAACCTCGTACATACCGTAGGAGAATTGAGATTCGATAAAGGGGTAGAGCTCATCATGTTTCGTAAAGCGATCTATGATGCAAAACCTAGTGAAATTATTACCAATCATAATCTGTCAAAAGCGTTTATCGACAAAGCTATACCGATGGAGCTCACTGTAGCGATTACTAATATCATTGCTCAGATGGATGGTATCGTTCCAGCTAGAATTGACATAGGTACCATAGCAGTAGAATGGTTGGAATCAGGAAAGTCTCAAGGGCAACTAGAAAAGTTTATTGAAGATAAGCTCGGAGCATTTGCGTCGGATGATTTTCAATCTTCACCGAGAGATGTGGTGTTGTATGGCTTCGGTAGGATAGGACGACTTCTTGCTCGTATCATTATAGACACGACAGGTAGAGGTGATCAACTTAGACTTAGAGCTATCGTGCTCAGATCAAAGCTCAAGGATCGTAAAGCTGAAATTGAGAAGAGAATTGCATTGTTAGAAGACGATTCTGTACATGGTACATTTCTCGGTAGATATGAGATCGCTGAAGATCTTACAAGTATAGTAGTCAATGGATCTCGTATAGCCATGATATTTGCTGGGAGTCCATCAGAAATAGATTATACGGAATACGGTATAGAAAACGCACTCTTAATCGATAACACAGGTATATTTAGAGATAAAGAAGGTCTCTCTAATCACTTAAGACCAGGAATCGAGAAGGTATTACTTACAGCACCAGGGGATGATATTCCAAACATCGTATACGGTGTCAACCATGAGGGGGTAGAAGATGAGCAAATCGTTTCTGCCGCATCATGTACGACTAATGCTATAGTGCCGCCTATCAAAGTGATAGATGAAAATTTTGGTATCGAGAAAGGACATTTAGAGACGATACACTCTTATACTAGTGATCAGAATCTTTTAGATAATTTTCATAAAAAGCCAAGAAGAGGACGTAGTGCAGCGATCAATATGGTACTCACAAGTACAGGGGCGGCTAAAGCTGTTTCTAAAGTATTTCCTCACCTCGAAGGTATATTAACTGGAAACGCTGTACGCGTACCGACACCTAATGTGTCAATTGCAATCCTTGTACTTTGCCTCAAAAAGAAAGCTTCTGTAGAAGAGATCAATTCGCTCATCAAGCAAGCTTCACTTTCTGGTGATCTAGCTGAGCAGCTGCATTATTCTATTTCAGAAGAATTTGTGAGTAGTCACGTAGTAGGGTATAACGCAACATCTATAGTAGATGCACCATCGACATTAGTGTCCGAAGATGGAAAACTAGCTACGATCTACGCATGGTATGATAATGAGTACGGTTATTCACACCAAGTAGTAAGATTGGCTAAGCATATGGGTAAAGTAAGAAGAAAAGTTTTGTATTAGTCGAGTGAAACTTTGCTCTCTTATTTAGAATGGTTTGTAGCTATTTTGACTTTGAAGAGATTATAGCGTTAATCATTTGTGTTAATAGGGGATTTGTTACCTTGCAGTAGAATGTAACAAATCCCCCAAAGAGCACATTCGTAAATGCTTATAATACTGTCAAATGCTATTTAGAATTCAATTAATTTTTGCCCTCCTGTTTTCTATCCATCAATTAGGTACCACACAGTGCACAGATGGAACTGAAGATTATTGCCAATGTAGTACTGCAACTGTTCTTTGTGTAGAATCAGAATTGGATGGATATACATTTGGGATGAGTACATTTCTACATCCAACTGATGGTCCTGATCCTATGTGTGCTGGATCTGAAGGAGAAGGAACAGTATCTCACAACCCAACGTGGGTCGCATTTGTAGCTTGGTGCTCAGACCTGGACTTAGAAGTAGCTTATGATAATTGTATAGCTAATCCATCCTCTTGTAGCTCATTAGGCATTCAGGCAGCTGTATATTCGGACTGTTCATTAGATCCTACATCTGCAGTAGACTGTGACACTGACTCCTTTGATTGTATTGATGATTCATCTAGGATATTGAGTTTAAGTGGGTTGGTCAATGGACAGACATACTATCTATTGGTGGATGGCTGTTGTGGCTCAGCTTGCGATATAGCTGTATCAGTCATAGGTAGTTGTTCTGGAGATATAGCTAACTGGAATCAATCGATCGTAGGTAACGAAGATTTATATATCACTGGTAGTGGTACACCATATTCCATTACTGCTGTCGATAAAGCCTCGATGTATCATTGGTCCATTGATGGCGTCGAAGTAAGCGCTGGGGCCAATCTTACTACCTATATTCACAACTGGAATACTGCTGGAGAATTCGAACTTTGCGTGGATGTAAGTAATGTCTGTAATGAGTTAGGAGATTCACCTATACCAGTTTGTAAAACGGTAATAGTCAAGCCGGCACCATCAATAGATTTTGAATTGGCATTTACAAGTTTTACATCGCCAGTGGATATAGCGAATGCAGGAGATGATAGACTGTTTATCGTAGAACAGGCAGGAGTGATTAAAATCATAGAGAATGGTGTTGTGCTACCTACTCCTTTCCTTGATATTGATAGTAAGATTTCATCAGGAGGAGAAAGAGGATTGTTAGGATTGGCATTTCACCCAGATTATGATACTAATGGATATTTCTTTGTTAATTATTATAGTAATGCAGGTAATACAATTGTAGCTAGGTATCAAGTCTCTGCTACGAATCCAAACGTAGCGGATGTCAATAGTGAAGCAATTCTACTTTCTATAGATCAGCCATTCGTTAATCATAATGCGGGTGATCTTAACTTCAGTCCTAACGATGGGTACTTATATATAGCGATGGGTGATGGAGGTTCGGGTGGTGATCCATTTTGTAATGCACAAGATTCTATGTCTCTACTCGGAAAGATGCTAAGACTAGATGTCGATAAAAATGTAAGTATGGTGCCTTATTATGAAGTGCCATCAGACAATCCATTTATTGATGTGGATGGGGCGTTGGACGAAATCTATCAGATAGGTTTACGTAATCCATGGAGGTTTGTCTTCGACGATGAGTCTGGAGATTTATGGATTGCTGATGTAGGTCAAAATGTGAAAGAAGAGGTTAACTATTTAGCAGAAGGTGGTGAAGGAGCAGAAAATTTTGGATGGAAGGTGATGGAAGGTACTAATTGTTATGATCCAGATCCTATAGACACAGATTGTCCAGCTGAGACACCAACTTGTAATGATGAAGCATATACTGCACCTTTATTCGAATATGGACATGATTTGAATGGCGGTTCATCTATCACAGGAGGATATGTACTCAGTGGATGTAGGTATCCTAATCTAGCAGGTTTGTATATCTGTGCAGATTATGTATCGGCTAATAGCTGGGTGATAGAGAACACAGGAGAGAACTATACAATTGGTGGCGCACCTAGTGGTATCAGCACCTATGGTGTAGGTAATAATGGCCAAGTCTACTTAGCCACTTTGGATGGAAATATCTATAGGGTGAATGATGGGAGTATTGATAGAGTATTGTATATCACTATAGAGGAGAGCCCAGTAGCTAATGACTATGAAGCACTTGATAGTATCATCGTAAGTGATAATGTGGTCATTGCAGATAATAGTAATATTACATTATCTGCACCATATGTAAGGATAGCAGAGTCAGTATTTGTGCCAAGTACTTCGGAGCTAATCGTTGATCTGCTAGAATGTGAAGTCGAGTTTTAATAAGAGATCTTAGTCCAGATCTATGAAACCTAGGTTAAGTTGTAAAGGTTTATCTATTTAGTTATAGAAGTAACCAATGTTTGTCAGCTTGTTTGTTGATGAATATCTATTCTATTATCTGAAGATAAGCTTATTAGTAATAATTGATATTGGATAATAGCGAGCCAATCTACACATATACAGATAAGTAGAAACACTATTAAAAGCATCGAAAAGAGTAGATAGTATGATGACTATCTTATTCAGATTCCAAAATTGTAATTTAGTAGATTATACCTTCTTAATCAGATATATAAAACTAGGGAAGTGATCAGAGTATCCACCTTGGTACTTGTCAAAAGAGAAGGTACGCATTGGGTAGCCCTTGTACTGACCAGATCGTTGTATGAGAAACTTCTTGTTAAATACCTGAGCTTTGTGGAAGTAATAGCCATCCTGATCTTCATTAGTAAGGCTTTCGGTCATGATTAACTGATCAAATAAACTCCATGCATCTCTGTAAGCATTAGATCCTAATCCACGGCGATAAATATCTTCATACGGATTAAATAAGAATCTATTCTTTTTGAGATCTTTCTTATTCGCAACTGCTTTGAGATGTGACCTTACAGATTCATTAGTAGGATCGTCATTAAGGTCACCCATCACGATTACTTTTACGCCTGGTGTTGCCATTTCAAGTGAATCGATCACTGTACGACACATCTTTGCAGCCTTATTTCTTTTCCATGCTGACTTTTTCTCGCCACCTCTTCGACTAGGCCAGTGATTGACTAGGATATGCAATGGCTCACCATCAAATAGACCTTCTACATGCAGTATATCTCTGGTAGTACGCTTAAGATCGCCAACAGATATATCTACTGCAATAGGTGTACTCTTCGTCACCTCGTAATGCTTTGGGTTATATATAAGTCCCACATCGATGCCTCTAAAATCTGGAGAATCATAATGTATGATCTCATATCCACGACCTGCGATTTGAGGTTCTTTAAGTAAGTCTTCTACTACTTTTCTATTTTCTATTTCTGATATCCCTAGGATAGATACTCCGTTTGGTGTAAGGTCAGTACCCATCTGAGAGATCACATAAGCCATATTGGCTAATTTCTCTTTGTATTTCTCCTCCGTCCACGCTTTACTACCATCTGGTGTAAATTCTTCATCTTTTATTGTAGGATCATCTACTGTGTCAAATAGATTTTCGAGATTATAAAATCCTATCGCAGCAACTTTTACTTCTTGTTTTTGGGCAATTGATAGCTGTGATCCAAATAATGTTACGATTAGAGCTAAGAATAGATGGCTTAATTTCATAGTGTTAGTGACTTTGGTCATGTTATACTTGGGTAAAGGTTATATTAATTTATTAAATATGAGTCATTTAGCTATTAATATAATATTACTTTTACGTCATTATTAAAAGATGATATAATGTCATTTAATTATACCAACCCATATAAAGGATGAAACAGTTCTATCTCATACTCGTAGGAGTCTTATTTAATGTATATTTAACAGAGGCACAAACCATTAAAGGTGAGCTCAAAAGTGGTGATACCGATTTGCCAGTGATTGGTGCGGATATTATGCTCGAAGGCACAGACCGTGGCGCCGCCTCTAACGCCTCAGGCCGATTTTCAATTTTTCATGTAGAAGCTGGTGAATACCAAATGGTTATTACTCTCGATGACAAAGAGATTTACCGTCAGCCATTTACAGCTACAGGAGAAGACATGTTTTTAGGAGATGTCAAAGTGGTCAATTCAACGAAATCTGAGTCTTCTTCAGAGATTACAGTAATCGAACTTAATGATATCACTCAAGATACTGACGAAAGTGGTCAAGACTTTAGTACTATACTATCTTCGGGTAGAGATGACTTTTTGTCTACAGCGGCATTCACTTTTGGATCTCTTCGATTTAATCTTAGAGGTCTTACTTCTGATTTTGGTAGTACGTACATGAATGGTGTACCTATGAACGAACTCGAAAACGGAGCTTTGTACTACGGACAGTGGGGCGGACTTAATGATGTACTTAGAAATGTACATAGAAATCATGGTCTAGTAGCTTCTGATTACGGTATAGGAGGATTTTTAGGAAATACAGATATCAACGTAAGAGCTTCTGATCAAAGAAAGCAAACAAGAGTACAATATGCACTGAGTAACAGATCATATTCTAACAGATTGATGCTTACTCACTCTAGTGGGTTAAACAAAAATGGATTTGCTTACACTGCCTCTATATCAAGAAGATGGGCACAAGAAGGATATACGCCAGGATCATTTTATGATGCATATGCATATTTCTTAGGTTTAGAAAAGCAATTTGGAGGATCTAATTCTTTACACCTGACTATACTAGGTTCGCCAAGTAAGAGAGGTAAGTCTGGAGCGACACTTCCAGAAATCGCAGAAATAACAGGAGATAAATACTATAACCCATACTGGGGATATCAAGAAGGCGAAAAGCGTAACAGTAGAGTAGGGCAATCTAATCAGCCTATAGCAATACTTGGTTACGATTGGAATATATCTCGTAAGACATCACTTAAGACTGCAATATCTGTACAATCAGGAAGAAATGGAGGTACTGCTTTGCAATGGGTCAATGGAACAAATCCAGCAGGTGACTATCACGCGGATCTTCCATCTAGAATCGAAGATGAAGAACAAAGAGCAGCTTTTATAGCTAATCTTCCAGATGATTATTTTCAAGTACAGTGGTCACAATTCTACGCAGCAAATGCTGGAAATATTCAGACTATTGAAAATGTAGATGGAATAGAAGGGAACGATGTTACTGGTAAGAGAGCTAACTACCTGATCGAAGACAGAAGGTATGATGCTACAGAAATGACATTCAACACAACGCTTAATCACGATCTTACAGATCACCTTACATTAAACGCAGGAGCCAACTACAGAACTTATGATGGTCATAATTTTACAGAAGTGACTGATTTGCTAGGAGCAGATTTCTTTTTGGATATAGATAGATTTGCTGATACGTATAGTAATCCTGGATCGGAGCAGAGTGATCTTAATAACCCTAATAGGCTAGTGAAAGAAGGCGATATCTTTGGATATGACTACAATAGTAAATTAAGTAAAACTGCTGGATGGGCACAACTCCAGTATCGTAAAGGTGCTATAGAACTATTTACAGGTGGAGAGTTAAGTACTTCTAGCTTACAGAGAGTAGGTAATATGAAGAATGGATTCTACCCAGAGAATAGTTTTGGTGAATCTGAGAAAAGATCTTATACTAACTATACTGGTAAAATCGGTGCGACATACAAACTTTCAGGAAGACAATATTTTGCTGCCAACGGTATGATCGGAACAAGAGCACCTTATTTCAGAGATGCATTTGTAAACCCTCAAGTAAATGATCAATTTGTTCCAGGATTAGAAAATGTAGATCAAAAATCTGCTGAACTTATTTATAGCTACAGATCTCCAGGATTCAGCTTTAAGACTACAGCATATTATGCTGATATCAATAATGATACTGAGGTGTACTTCTTCTTCTCAGAGAGAGCTAGCGCAGATGATAACAATGGATCTTTTGGTTCGTTTAACAATACCAACATAGATAGAAGACATGTAGGTATAGAGTCAGCATTGAGCTATAAAATAAATAGCTCATTCTCTACTAAAGTAGTAGCTGCATTAGGTCAATATATTTACGACAGTAGATGGATCCAATATGCACAAGCTGAAGTAGTTCCAGGATTTTTTAGAGATGGAGAAACTGTATATAGTGATGGATTCTTTGTTGAGTCTTCACCGCAAACAGCGGCTAGTTTTGAGTTGAAATATGATTCACCTAATTACTGGTTTGCTACTATGAATGTGAACTATATAGGAAACAGGTATTTAGATTTTTCTCCAGATCGTAGATTAGATTTTACTTTCCCTAATCTAGATAATGGGTCACAAGAAATTATAGATGCTACTCGTCAGACTAAAGTAGATGATGCTATTACTGTAGATCTATTTGCTTACAAGTCATTCAAAGTGAAGGATTACATGCTAATATTTACATTAAGTGTAAGTAACTTATTCAATACAGATATTACTACTGGTGGATATGAGCAGTTAAGATTTAGCGCTGAGGAAGGACCTGACTTTTTCGAAAATAAATTATACCAAGGATACGGACGTAACTACTTCTTAGGAGTAGCGGTTCGTTTATAATGTTTAGTGAATAATATTCTCTTTGTTAAATTGTCTAATAGAAATTATAAAAATAGAAATCATGATTCGTTTTATTAAATTTTGCTTTTTAGGATTGTTACTTGTGCAAATGTCTGCATGTGTAGATCAAGAATTTGATACACCTCCTGGTAAAGCAGTACAAGTAGATGATATATCTACAACAACTATTTCTGCATTAAAAGCGATGCATACAATTGGTGGCGACGGAACACCGATCGCTGCGGGTACTATCATTAAAGGTACAGTGATATCTGATGATAATGCAGGTAGTTTCTTTAAAGAAATGGTAATCCAAGATGCTTCTGGTGGAATACTTATAAGAGTAAATAGAGGTGACCTTAGTACTGTCTACAGACAAGGGAAACAAGTATTTATAAAGTGTGATGGACTTAATATAGGTGACTATAACGGTCTGCACCAAGTGGGGTATCCAGCAGCTGGAGAAAATATCGATAGAATTCCTGATACAGAAGTTGAAACACATATCGTGGAAGGAGAATTCGTAGGTGAAATTACGCCAAGAAAAATCGAATTGTCAGATTTTAATACTAGTCTATTAAGCACATTAGTAGAAATTCAGAATACAGAATTTGAAGACGATTTATTAGGCTCTACTTTAGCTACGCCAAACGGTGGAGGAACACAAAATAGAACAGTAGTTGATTGTGATGGAGATGAGATTACTTTAAGAGCTAGTGATTTTGCAGATTTTGCAGGAGCACCAATACCTGCAGGTAATGGTACTATTACTGGTGTACTGTCAGTATTTGGAACTACAGCACAACTTACTATTAGAGATTTTGACGATATCAGCATGGAAGGTCCTAGATGTGATGGATCTGGCGGCGGTGGAGGTACTGTCGATGGTGAGAAAGTAGATATCTCAACTTTGAAATCTTTATTCGCAGCGGGTACTACTGTTGGTCCTGATGGATTTATCGAAGGTGTAGTTATTTCTGATGTAGCATCAGAGAATACACCAATTAGAAATATGGTGATACAAGATGGTACAGGTGGTATCATAGTTAGATTTTCAGCTGCACATACTTTCCCATTAGGGCAAAAATTAAAAGTAGCAACTAATGGTGTTGAGTTATCAGAATTTAATGGTGGCTTACAAGTAAACACAACGACAGCTGGTGTTGAAGATTTAGGACAAGGATCTTTACCTTCTCCAAGAGTAGCAACTATTGATGAGATCTTAGCCAACTTCGATGCTTGGGAATCTACATTAGTACAAGTGAATATGGCAGCAGTGACTGGAGGAAGTACTTTTGGCGATGCTAGTACAATATCAGATGCTAGTGGATCATTAGCTACATTCGTATATAATGATGCTAACTTCTCAGGAGATGAATTGCCAACAGGTGATGTAACAGTTACAGGTATTGTTTCAGAGTTTAACGTAGCTCAGATTATCTTGAGAAACAGAGCAGATGTACAAGGTGGAACTACCGGCGGTGGCGGTGGCGGAGGAGATGGAGAGCAAGTTTCTATCGCTGACCTTCGTACAGCATTTGCAGGTGGAGCAGGTACTGCACCGGATGGATTTATAGAAGGTGTAGTAATTTCGGATTTCACTACGATGAGTGTCAACGCTCAGAATCTTCATATTCAAGATGGTGATAGAGGTATCGTTGTTAGATTTACTGATGGTCACTCATTCCCACTTGGAGCTAAGTTGAAAGTGAAAATAAATGGAACGGAGCTTTCAGAATTCAACGGTCTATTACAACTTAATAATGTAGATCTTTCGCAAGTAGAATCTAACACAGCGGGTACATTACCTACTCCAGTGGTAGTTACTGTAAGTGAGTTGAATTCTAATTTAGAGCAATATGAGTCTACTTTAATAAAAATAGAAGGGGCTACCATTTCTGGTGGATCTACGTTTAATGGAGGCCTAGACGTATCAGATGGTACAGGTACAGTAGAGATGTTTACAAGATCTCAATCTACATTTGCTGGTGATACAGTACCTTCAGGAACAGTGTCTGTTACGGCTATTGCTTCAGAATTTAATAGTCCATCACTTACGATCAGATCTGCATCTGATGTAAACTAGATTATAGTTTAGTGATCGCTGTCTTAGCTTTCGATCTAATCAGTAGTCTAAGATGATGATCCACATAAAATGATAAATTTGGATATTGATGTATAATCATTATCCAAGCCCAATCACTTCACAAGGTGATTGGGCTTTTCTTATTTCAGAGAAATAAAAGTTGTATAAAATGGTTTCTATTAAAAATCATTACTAAATTTTCAAGATTTATATCGATATTAATGTAATATTGGATAAGATAATGGATGTGCCAGTTAAATAATTAGAAGGTTAATGCCAATTATCATGAACATTAAGACATACAACTTTCTTTAAGTTGTATATTATTGAGGATTTAGACAGTTAGGACATGAATTTTGAAGAACAGATACAGCAGACAACATTTAGGAATAATTTCATGAAAGCTATACTTAATCTTAAGTATACAGCAGGAGCATATAATTCTAAAGAAGCAGAAGTATTTAAGAAGCATGGCATCTTAGCACAGCATTATAATGTATTGCGTATAGTGAAAGGTGCACATCCAGATGCCGTCTCGCCAGGTAAAATACTCGAGGTGATGCTCGATCAAGGTAGAGATTTAACACGATTAGTAGATAAGTTAGTTAAGCTAGGCTTACTGCAACGAAGCACCTGTCCGTCCAATAGAAGGCGAGTAGATATCAATATCACAGAAGAAGGGATCACGTTGACCGATAAGGTAAGTAAGGATATTAATATCTTTTTGGATAGTATTGATAACTTAAACGAAGAAGAGGCAGAGCAACTTAGTAATCTGCTAGATAAGCTAAGAAATGACTAGAGATTAACCTAGAATGTCTATCTTAGATCTATGAATAAAGACATTGCAAGACAACTAGACGAAGCTGCCCAACATGCCATATCGGTACCTCAAGTAGCTGCAGCTCATAATATAAATCTCGAAGTAGCTTATAAGATCCAAAGGCTATCCATGAGTCGTAGGTATCAACGAGGAGAGTCCTCTATAGGAGTCAAGTTAGGTTTTACAAGTAGAGCTAAGATGGAGCAGATGGGAGTGTCAGATATGATCTGGGGATGGCTCACGGACAGTATGCTTTATCAAGATGGGGATACATTACCATTGCATAAGTTTATTCATCCTAGAGCAGAGCCGGAGATTTGTTTTATCGTAAGTAAGGAAATTAATACATCGCTCTCTTTGGAGGAAGCTAAAGATCATATTGGTAGTCTCGCAGTAGCTATAGAGATTATTGATTCCAGATTTCAAAATTTCAAATTTTCACTTGAAGATGTAGTGGCTGACAACTGTTCGTCCACAGCATTGGTGATAGGAGAGAAGTTGCCAATTGATACCAATCTATCTGACGTAAGTATGCAACTAGTGATCAATGGTGAGCTAAGGCAAGACGGAAACACTGATGCCATACTCGGCAATCCATGGGAATCTGTAGTGGCTGCCTCTAGATTAGTCTCAGAAGCAGGACTAAAACTGCCAGTAGGATCACTAATAATGGCTGGAGCTGCTACAGCAGCGGAGTACCTCAAGCCAGGAGATCAAGTCGAAGGTATTTTAGGAGGGTCTCAAAAAGTATTATTGAGCGCCAAGTAGAATCATAAATATATGTACTATGTTAATAGAGTTATTATTAGTCATTGCGATTTACGGTGTGTATAAGATCGCAAGAGAGATTATGGGTAATAATAAGCATTTGTCAGACGCTGAGATTAAAGAATATAAGTATAAAAGGAGATCACTATCTGAATCAGCTCAGCGGCGGATTACCAATCATATTGGTACCTGCGATGAATGTAGAGAGCGGTTTACTTCTATAATGAACTCCTAAATTGATGGGAGATTATTTATTGATCTAGTTCTTCACACTATCTTTCAATAGCTTATTCAACTGCTTCATTTCTTGATGGGTGAGGTGTCGCCAATCTCCTGTCGCTAATTTATCTAACCTGATATTCATAATACGAAGACGTTTGAGGGTCAGTACTCTAAAGCCCAAATGTTCACACATCCTACGTATCTGACGATTAAGTCCTTGGGTAAGTATGATTTTAAATTTGAATTTACCTACTCGCTCAATATAACACTTACGCGTAACCCTATCCAATTCTTCTAAATGTATACCAGCGCCCATCTGGAGCAAAAAGTCCTTCGTGATTGGTTTGTTTACTTCTACGACATATTCCTTTTCATGATTGTTAGTCGCTCTAAGGATCTTATTGACGATATTTCCATCATTGGTAAGAAGTATGAGTCCTTCGGATGGCTTATCTAATCTACCTATTGGGAAGATCCGCTCGTGATAATCCATGTATTCTATAATGTTTCCTTCTACTCTAATATCAGTGGTGCAAGTAATTCCAATAGGCTTATTTAATGCTATATATACTTCTTTGGGTTTGCTACCTATTTCTTTACCATCGAGTAGTACTTCATCTCCATCAGCTACTCTGTTGCCTGGAGTAGCGACAGTACCATTGATAGTAACACGTCCAGCCTTGATGATTACATCCGCCTCACGACGTGAGCAAAATCCAGACTCGCTTATATATTTATTTAGACTAGTACTATTTTCGTTAGATATGCTCATCCTTACTGATTATCAGTAGCATACCATTCGGCATAGCTAGTACGTGTCTCACGAAGCGAGACTTTAGATAATTCAACTTCAGGACTGATATGCTGCTGCATCACTTGTACGATTTCGATCAACATATTTTCGCAAGTCGGTTGATAGTTGACATAACGTATTCTTTCATTACTAGCTTCTATCCCTTTGAATCGACTATCGTCTCTGAGTATCAACCTATGGTCAAATGCCTCTAAGATGTGCTCTTTTACCAGTTGCTTAATCTCTCCGAAGTCTATCACCATACCACAATCTGATATCCCTGTGTCAGCCTTTGGTTCGCCGATGACAGTTACTGTGAGATGGTATGAATGGCCATGTATATCTTTACACTTGCCAGCATAGCCATCTAGTGCATGAGCGGCTTCGAAATCAAATTCTTTTGTGAGTCTTATTTTCATCTATTATACTTATATCAAGGTATACGCAATTGACATTTGCGTTTCCGACTACAAAAATGCTATTTATACTTTACAAGTTTCGTAAGTGAAGCATATTTTAATCTATATAGAGGTAATATGAACATAAATATGGACAGTGATGTATGTAGAATGTCACATTTCCAATGAAACTACACAGTAGCGTCCAAAACGAATTAAGATTTTGTCCAGAGATTATTAATAGGCTTACCCGCTTGAATGAGTGGTATGATCTTCAATAGTCGCGATGCCTTAGTGGTGTCTCTTTTGGCAGAAGCGATATACGCTATATAATCATGCTGCTGTATTATGGTTAAGCCACTAAATGTTTCTTGCAGATTGTCGATGCTTGCAAGTGCTTTAGCTAGTTCCTCTGGCATTTTTATGGGAATCCGCTTTGTTTGACTGGACTTTGTTTTTTGGATGTACTTGCCCTTTTTTGCATTTTCTATCGCTTCTTGTATATAGCCATCTACTATTGTTGGATCTATAGGCTCGTGTTTAGTTATCCTAATACTTCGCATCGCTTTAGTCTTACCTTCTTGTGCATTGATTAAGACCTTATGAGGATCTGACAATAATGCGCCTTGATGAAACCATAGGCCCACATGGTTTTTGAATGCACCTAATCCGATCACATTTTGACCATTGCATTCGTACGAGGGCATGCCCCATTTTAGGCTTTCATGGAGTTCGGATTTGAGCAGTAGAGCCCTCAGAATAGTCAGTTCGTCACGCCAAACATTATTTTTGGTAATAAATGATTTAATCTTGTCTTCCATACAATATTTGGTTTGAGAATAAGGTTTAGTTCTCGGTTTAAGATGTGTGATTAATCAAAGTTGCTGATTTTCAGTAATTTATAGGTGATATCTCGATTTTGAATGGTATCTCAATTTTTGTGACGTCTACTTGTCATTTATTTGATAAAAAGGAGATTGAACTAAGGGGTGACTCCATATATGTGTCTTACTACCGATTATGTGACTTTATTAAAACTCATAGGTCTAAACAGGCGAATGAGAATAACCATTTACAAATATTAAAAAAACGTATTGCATTAATGAGAAATCAATTTTTATTACTAATCGGAATGATGATGATTACATTTTCATCTTTTGGTCAGTTCAAACTAGGAGTCAATGCTAACTATAGCAGTACTATCGGAGAAGCACAAAGTGTATCTCTTTTAGACAATAGAGGCTTCGAAATATACAACCTTAGTTACTTAGGCCAAGAAAATTTCTACTCTATCGGTCTTACAGGTTATGCAGAGAAAGGAAACTTGTACTTCATGCCAGCGGTAAATTACAGATCTACGACACATAGTATCCAAGTTATGGACTACGGTGAAGGTGGAGCCGAGGTTAACAAATCTAAAATAGAGACTCAAAGTATACATATACCGATCACTGCAGGTGTGAAATACAAGAAGTTTAGATTAGGAGTAGGACCTGACTTCAATATGGTATTAGATACTAACGAAGATCTTTCAACATATTCAGGAATCACTTTCAATGAGAGATCATTAAAGACAGGGTTTCATTTCTCTTTAGGATACGATCCTATACCTAATGTGAGATTAGGTATCAACTACGAATTAGCGTTTTACAACATAACAAATGATTACAAAATTAGTGGTAGATCAATACCACTGAATGCTACCCCTAAGATGCTCAACTTTACGGTTGCACTATTTTTATAGTTCAAGAGTATGATTAGCGTCAAATGAATATATTCCAAGATTATCGATTAATTGGTTTACCGTAAATAAACTAATTCAGATTTAAGGATTATGATAAAGCTCAATATCAGTGATGATATTGGGCTTTTTTGTCGTTAGGACATACAGAGAAAAAAAATCATGTCTTTGGTAGAACAAATAAAGTGCTTATAACCTTATACCTTTGCGTTTTTGGTAGATGTAAAAATCTGCAACCGCAATTAACTCATTAAACAATTAACACAACACAACGATGAAGAAGTTTTATTCAATGATGGTACTATGTCTTGCTATGGCAATGACAGTATCTGCACAAGTAAAGGCACCACAAGCTAGTCCATTTTCTAAAGTAGAGCAGACAGTTGGTCTTACAGATGTAACTCTAGAGTACTCTAGGCCAGGAGTTAAAGGAAGAACAATCTTTGGTGATTTAGTGCCAGTAGATAAAATGTGGAGAACAGGAGCTAATAAAAACTCTATCGTAACATTCTCAACAAAAGTAATGGTAGCAGGAAAAGCATTAGAAGCTGGATCGTATGCCGTGTTTGCAAAGCCAGGAAAAGTAAATTGGGAAGTTAACTTCTACACTGACACAGAAAACTGGGGTACACCTAAAGAATGGGATGCTACTAAAGTGGCTGCTACTGTATCAGCAAGAACAATGAAACTTAATGACAAAGTAGAAAGCTTTACTATGTCTATAGATAACCTTTCTGATGGAGCAGCAGATCTTTCTATCGCTTGGGAAAATACTAAAGTGGTAGTACCATTTACAGTGCCTACAGATGAGATGGTTATGGCTAGTATAGAGAAGACTATGAATGGTCCTTCTTCTAGTGATTACTACACAGCTGGTAGATACTACAAGGACTCAGGTAAAGATTACAACAAGGCGCTTGAGTACATCAACAAAGCAATGGAGATGAACCCAGAAGAGAAATTTTGGATGGTGCGTCAACAAGCCTTAACTCTTGCTAAATTAGGTAAGACTAAGGAAGCTATCATGGCAGCAGAGAAATCTATAGCTCTAGCTAAAATAGCTGGAAACGATGACTACGTAAGAAACAACGAGAAGTCAATCGCAGAGTGGAAATCTATGAAGAAGTAAGAGCAAAATAAGCTTAGAATAATTGGAGCCTGTAAACGAAAGTTGCAGGCTCTTTTTTTATTAGGACTATTAGAATACTTTGCAGCTACTTCTATTGTATGCTGATGCAATGGTGGATCAATACTACTTCAACAAAATATAAGTATCGATTATGGAAGACAGTTTTTTTGTATAATTATTATTAGCTTGTATTTTGAATGGTTCGGTAATTGACTAAAATTTAAAAAATAGTAAATATTAGTTATTGGTTACTACTTAGGGATAGGAGTTGTCAGCAATTTTTGTTAAACCAATATCTGTGGGTTGCTAACCAAAATCGCGAATCGGCTTTTTGGAATAAAACACTGAATGAATAACGTCGAATTGATGTTTAATACAATATAAAAAATGAAGTATCTAGTTAGAATAGCTATTTTTCTTATTGTTCCAATGATAGGAATAAGTCAGTCTCCATCACATAGAGAGAAAATAAAGACAGAAACTAACATTGCCGCCTTGCAAAGAATAATACAAGATCAAAGTATTCTGCAAAATCAACTAAAAGCCAATCGTAGCCAATACCCTGAGTCGATAATAGTGAAAGGGCAGAAAGCTTACTTAGCCACTATAGATAGTGAAGGCATACCACGATATGTTACTGCAGATAATTACGATGCAGCTGTAAGTGTCAAAGTGGATGAACTTTGGTCAGGAGGAGACTCTGGATATGATCTTGATGGTGAAGGAATAATAGTAGGAGTATGGGAAGCCGGTGGAGTAGCATTAGCTGGGCATAACGAACTAGAAGGTAGAGTGGAGGTTATAGATGAAATGGCAGATGTAACTTTTCATGCTACACATGTCACAGGTACTATTATCAGTGAAGGTAATAATATTAATGCTCGAGGAATGGCTCCAGGGGCTATTGCGAAGAATAGTGATAGTGATAATGATATCGCCGAGTTAGCTTCATATGCTCTAGATGGAGGTCTATTGACTAATCATTCATACGGTACGATACTCACTCAGAATAACCAGCACGTGTTAGGAATATATACTAGTGCGGCAGGACTTTGGGATAGACTATTATTTAATTCACCATACTTGCTTTCTTGTAAGTCTGCTGGAAATACTAGAGACGATGGATTTAATTCGCAGGATAATGGTTATGATCAATTACTAAATGCCTCATGCGCAAAGAATAATCTCGTAGTAGGGGCTATTGATGATGTCGATGGATTGTCTTCTCCTACGGACTTTAATGAATCTAGTTTTAGCTCTTGGGGACCGACTGATGATTGGCGCATTAAGCCTGATATTACGGCTAATGGTGTAGGAGTATTCTCATGTTCTAATCAAGGCGTAAATGCTTATAATAATAGTAGTGGAACATCTATGTCTGTGGCTACAGTAACTGGGGCGGCAGCCTTACTCCAGCAATACTATGAAAGGCTAAATGGAGAATACATGAAGTCAGCTACTGTCAAAGCGTTAATACTTGGTACGGCAGATGAATTAGGTCCTCATGATGGCCCAGACTTTAGAGAAGGGTGGGGACTGATGAATGCAAGAAAAGCCGCAGATGCGATATTCAATAATGGAACGGAGTCATTGATAAGAGAATCATCTATAAATGAATATACCACAGATTTTATCCCAGTTCAAATAGAAGCTGGAGCAGAAGTATCTGTAATGATCGCATGGACAGATCCTGATAACCCAGACGTAGGGCAAGGCGAAAATCTGATGCCAAGCCTAATGAATGACCTAGATGTAAGATTGATTGGTCCAGATGGTACTTACATGCCTTGGATGATGGATCCTCAAATTTTTGGAACAGAGTTCGGTAATGCGGCGATCAAGGGAGACAACTTTAGAGACAATGTAGAACGTATCAATGCAACCATCATTGAAGGTGGAGTATATGAAGTAATTGTGTCGCATAAAAATGGTATTCTCGATGATTATCAAGATTATTCACTTGTTATCACAGGGATTGAAGGTGAAGCTACTGGTGTCGATGAAGTATTAGCGGAAAATGTGAAGATTTACCCTAATCCCAATATGATTAATATTTTAACTATCGATCTTTCGGGTATAGAAGAGACAAGAGAGTATGATCTCAATATTTTGGATCTCAATGGTAAATCAGTAATGAATACTTCCGCTAATGGAAATGAGCAATTGTCTATAGATATCTCACAATTAATCGATGGTATTTATGTATTGAGTATATCCTCTGAGAGAGGTACTTATACGGAAAGGGTAGTGGTGTATTAATGTGATTTTAGGAATGGAAAAGTCAGTTATAATTACTGTATAATGAGACTAGAAAGAGAACTTCGTATTGCATTGGGTAGTCAGGTTATTTCCATTTATAAAGATTGCAAATTTGTGATTTCTGATGTAGTGATTAATTCAGAAAGCCAAGAATATAATGCCTGTGAATTTCGATTGAATGGAATGAAAGTAGTTTTTAGAAAAGCTAAAGTTACTCCCAAGAAAATTGGTCAGTTCGTCACATTCTGGAAGCGGAACAAAGAGGGAATTACTGAGCCGTTTGATGAAAATATTGAGCTTGATTTTTATGTCATTAATTGTATGAATCAAGATCGATTAGGACAGTTTATAATTCCACGTTCTGTCTTGATCCACAACAAAATAATTTCGACAGATAAGAGCGAGGGCAAAAGAGGTTTTAGAGTATACCCTGATTGGGATGTACCAAGTAGCAAACAAGCTATAAAAACGCAGCTATGGCAATCAAAATATTTTATTGAGTTAGGTAGTGATCTTAGCGTAAATGCTATGAAAAGATTGTATGAGAAATTTGAATAATGAGTATTATAAATATGGATACCGAAAAAAAGTTGAGCTTTCAATAGGGTCTACTGTTTTGTTTGTTTTAGGTTAAAATTTGGATTGGTTTGCTATACTCGGTATATTCACAATAATAATTAGATAATCTTTAAATGCGAATGTTATGAATAGCTTACCGCTTACTAATAATTAGATTTTCTATATTGGCGTTTTCAATTGTTTTTTTGAGTTCTTGTCAAAAAGAAGATGTATTCTTTGAGCCTGATGTTCAAGTATCTCTTGAAACTGATGTAATCATCACCGGCTTGGGTGGAAATAATCAAGGTAATGGTTCTACTTGTGTTAGTCCAGCTCAAGACAGTTATGTATTTTTTAATTACAACACTTCAAGTAATTGTCCATGATTAGAATAATACTATTTCAGGTTTTATTGACGTTGTCGTCGATTATATTTGCACAAGATTGTCCTGATGAATCTACAGGTACATTTGAATTAACTACGCAAGCTGAGGTCGATCAATTTATTATTGATTATCCCAACTGTACAATATTAGAGAGGCAATTGCGTATTCAACAGGGGGTAAGTACAGTCATTACCGACCTATCTCCTCTTAATAATCTTAAAAGTGTTAGAGGATTGTCAATAAGGACAAATGGAGATCCAGTAATTGAAGGATTAGTAAATTTGACTGAAATCGATGGACTTTTACAAATCTTTCAAACGGAATTGACCAATTTAGATTTCTTAGAAAACGTTACTTTAATAAACGGATCAGTAAGAATTGACCAAAATCCGCTTTTAGAGGATATCTCAGGCTTAATTAATATAGAGCCAGACTCTATATATACGATTACTTTGAGAAATAGTCCCTTACTCTCGGTTTGTCATTATTCCTTCGTGTGTGAGATGCTCTCGAGGCCTCCACCACCGATTGGAAATCATCGTGTACGTTTCAATGCTCCAGGATGTGAAGACATAGATGCTATCCTCGCACAAAGTGATGATCCTATCGTACCACCAGAAGATCCTGTCGATCCAATCGATCCTAAT
>CALKJD010000007.1 GCA_937995755.1 uncultured Saprospiraceae bacterium
AAAAAAAGGTGGCGACCTACTCTCCCACAAATGCAGTACCATCGGCGCTGTAGGGCTTAACTTCTCTGTTCGGAATGGGAAGAGGTGGAACACCTACGCTATAACCACCATTTTCTTTTGGTGTGATTTCTCGCGAAGCTATCATTTAGCTTCTCACCTTATTTCTTTAGATCTGATGTGGTTTGTTTCAAATCGAGTGCGAAGATAGTATTATCTATAACATCATGGCCTATATAAAGAATATTTCTCCACTACTGTCGAAATTCATCCTCTAGTAGATCTTTTCATCCTTTTGAGTTCACATTGGTGCACTCTCGGTCATGATGTAAAGTCCTACGCGGTCTGCGCACATTTTTCTCCGAAAAAAATAAACTTATATGATGCGCATATTGCACGTGTTTGCTGGGCAATCACTTTCGCAATACGCGGTCCGCGCGTTTTTTTTCTCCGAAAAAAAGCCGCGCTATAAATCCATCATTAAAGTATATGGGTCTTCTAGTTGTTCTTTTACTTTTACTAAGAAAGTTACTGAAGTACTACCATCGATTACTCTGTGATCATAAGATAAAGCCAACCACATCATTGGTCTGATCTCTACTTTACCATCTACAGCGATAGGACGCTCCTTGATCGTATGCATACCTAATATGGCAGACTGAGGCTCATTGATGATAGGTGTACTCACTAATGATCCGAAAACTCCACCGTTAGTTACTGTGAATGTTCCTCCTTTCATCTCATCTAATGTAAGACTCCCTTCTCTAGCTTTTCCTGCTAATACTTTTATTTCTTTTTCGATCTCTGCAAAACTCTTAGATTCTACATTCTTAACCGGTGGTACTACTAGTCCAGTAGGTGTCGAGATCGCTACAGAGATATCTACGAAGTCATGATAGATGATTTCATTACCATCTATCTGAGCGTTTACGGCTGGCATAGATTGTAATGCATTGCTACATGCCTTGAGGAATAAT
This sequence comes from uncultured Saprospiraceae bacterium, assembly GCA_937995755.1. Taxonomy (GTDB): domain Bacteria; phylum Bacteroidota; class Bacteroidia; order Chitinophagales; family Saprospiraceae; genus UBA1994. The sequence continues at coordinate 975 of CALKJD010000007.1, forward strand.
GACATGAATCCTAATTTCACACCATTCTTCTCTACAAATTTTTCTTGGTATTTTTTACGCATAGCCATCAACTGACTAAGATCTACCTCGTTGAATGTCGTCAGCATCGCAGTATTGTTCTTCGCCGATACTAATCTAGTCGCGATAGTTCGTCTCATTCGACTCATCTTCTCTCTACGTGATGTCCTAGCTCCTGCTACTGGCACTGTCGCTGCTACTGGAGTGGCCTTTGGTGCCGCTGCTGCAGGTGCTGTTACTGCTTTCTGAGCATCCTCTTTAGTGATACGTCCATCTACGCCTGTCCCTGTTACGTTAGCCGCATCTACTCCTGACTCTCTCATGATTTTCGCTGCTGCTGGAGATGGGTGACCTGTAGCATAACTCGCTGTTGCGGGTGCAGCTACTGGAGCGGATGGTGCTTCTACTTTAGGTGCTTCTGCCTTCGCTGCAGGTGCAGCTGGTGTTTCGCTTCCTGCTGGAGCTGCTACTGATGTATCTATCTTAGCTACTAAGGCTCCGATCTCTAGATCATCTTCCTCTGCCGCTACATATATAAGCTTACCACTAGCTTCCGCTGGAAATTCTAACGTTGCCTTATCTGATTCAAATTCGCATATCGGTTCGTCAATCTTGACATATTCTCCATCCGCTTTTAGCCATTGGGATAATGTTACTTCAGAGATAGACTCTCCTATTACTGGAACTTTCATTTCTACGATGCTCATAGTGGTATCTTTGTTTTAATTCTTATGTATGCTACAAAACTAATGTATATATATAAAGGTATGTTGCAAATAGCGTGCTAATAATACAATATTTTGGAGTTAACTAAAATTGTATTTAGACTCATCTAAAAATATCAAAACCAAACTCAATAGAGTGTTGAATCTAAGCCTACAAAATACAGACCACCTACTGGACCATATTAAACGGAGACTTAGCAATATTCTATAATACGTAATGACTTGTAAAATAGTAACATTATGTCACCTTAAGCTCCGTGCAAAAATTAACTTTGCAATTGCGACTAATACCATACAAGTGAAGAATACTCTACTCATAATACTATTCCTATATTCTGCTCAAATAATCATTGCTCAGAATGAAAAGAAAACTACTTACGCCTCAGCATTTGAAGGTGATATAATATTAGATGGTCATCTCGATGAAGCAGCCTGGCTCAATGCACCGATCACTACAGATTTTGTAGAAAACGAGCCTGAGCCCAATACCGTACCAAGCCAAAAGACAGAAGTAAAAATCATCTATAATGAAAAAGGGGTGTACTTCGGAGCGATGATGCACGATACCCAAGCCGATAAAATTCTCAAAGAACTATCCGTAAGAGACAATAGAAATAATACAGATTGGTTTGGGATTACCTTAGATACTTATCAAGATGGATTGAATGGATTTTCGTTTATCGTAACCGCAGCTGGCGTGCAGCAAGATTACAAATATGCGGGTGGTGATGATGATAGTAACTGGGATGCAGTTTGGCAAAGCGAAGTACTTATACATGATAAAGGATGGAATGCCGAAATATTTATTCCTTACTCTGCCATCAGGTTTCCTAATACAGATATCCAACATTGGAATATGCAACTCGTAAGAGAATTAAGACGTCTAAGAGAGCAATCGTATTGGAATGCTGTAGATCCAAATTTCGAAGGATTTATCAATCAATGTGGCCATCTTGAAGGCATAAAAAATATAAAATCGCCTGTGCGATTATCGATTACGCCATACGTAACAGGCTATGTACTCAATAGTAAAAACGATGGAATCAGCGAAACCGGAACAAGCTATAATACTGGAATGGATCTAAAGTATGGTATCAATGATGCATTCACCTTAGACATGACATTAGTCCCAGATTTTGGACAAGTACAGACTGATAATCAAATTCTTAATCTTAGTCCATTTGAAGTTTTCTTTGATGAAAACAGACAGTTTTTCACTGAAGGTTTAGAGTTATTTGATAGAGGCGACCTATTCTATACGCGTAGAGTAGGAGGTCGACCTGTTAACTTTTCTGCAGCAGAAAACAGCTTAGGTACTGGAGATATACTCTTAGACAATCCAGGGAAAGTACAACTCTATAACGCTAGTAAAATATCAGGAAGAACATCTAGCAGTACAGGTATCGGTTTCTTTAATGCAGTAGCTAGTGAGTCTCATGCGACGATCCAATCTGCGACTGGAGAAAAGAGACAAGTACTGACTAGTCCGCTGACTAACTATAATGTATTGACCGTAGATCAAAACTTACCTAATAATAGTAGAGTCACATTGATGAATACTAATGTGATGCGTCGAGGATCAACATATGATGCCAATACTATAGGCGCTTTTTTTGACCTCAATAATAAAAGTCAAGCTTACAGATTTAGTGGCAGTCTCATCAGATCAGAGCAATATTACAGCGGCTCAGAAAATATCACTGGTCATAAATATACCGCAGAAGTAGCCAAGCAGAGTGGACAAATCAAAGCCCAAGTATCTTATAATGAAGAAAGTGATACTTACAATCCTAATGATCTCGGATTTCTCCTCAGCCCTAACGAACGAAGCCTAAGCGCAGGCATCGAATATAATCAACCCAATGCGCAAGGAAAACTACAGCGATACGAGTACTATATTAACACCAACTACGGTCGACTATATGCACCCAACGTATTTACTTCATATGGAGTAACTGCAGGAACTTTCTACTTATTTAAGTCTAGAGATGCTGTAGGTGGCAATATCAGATATGAGCCAGAGTCATACGATTATTTTGAACCGAGAGATGGTTTTCAGAGCTTCTTGTCAGAGCCTAGCAACTCTACCGCTTATGCATTCTTCTCTTCTGATTATCGAAAAATGTTTGCCGGTGATATCAATGTAACCTATACCAACACAAGCCAAGAAGCAAGAAATTCATATAGCATCAACATAGAGCCAAGACTTCGATTAAGTAACAAGCTTTCATTTTTCATGACTCTTGGGTTCCAGAGATTAAATAATGATCAAGGCTATGTCAATAGAAATGACATCATTCAAGATATAGGTTTATCTACTAGCGACATATTGATGGGAAGAAGACAACTAGATATTTTTGAAAACAGTCTGTTGGGTCAATACATTTTTACCAATAGACAATCTTTATCCCTGAGAGTAAGACATTATAATGCTACAGTAATCTATAATACATTTGGTGCTTTAAATGAAAATGGAGAACTAGATGTCCTTGATTTTGATGGCAAAAACGAAATGGGTGATCGTATTTTTGATCGCAATTTTAATGCCCTTACTGTCGATATGAACTACCTCTGGCGATTTGCTCCAGGAAGTGATGTGATCATCAACTTCAAGAGTGAAATACTTGGCTTCAATGACAAATATGGTGATTCTTACTTTGGTAATTTGGGTGGTTTATTTGACCAAACACAGCAAAACAGCCTATCACTGAGAATCGTTTACTATTTAGACTATCTGTATTTGAAATAATAATTTCGCTACGATTATAGCTTTTTATCTACTTCGTCTATTGATTTTACGTCTATAGTGCTAAAATATTTGCCCATAGCCTCTTTGGCTTTCACCTTTACATCATCATTGATATAGTACGCAATGGCCATCAGGCTTACACTCAATACGCCTACATCATCAGTAAATCCAATGAGTGGTGTAAGATCTGGAATACTATCAATAGGTGCTAGCAAATACGCTACAGCTCCTACTATCACACGTTTTGCCCATGCTGGCGTGTCTGGCTCTTTCCATGCATAATACATCAATAACACTCTATACACCAAGCCTTGACCCAGCTTATTTGCTTTCGTTATAATGTACTCTATTACTGATTTTATATTTTTCATATTACTCTAAATGTCTTCTCTACTTATATAAACACACAAAACGTTGCAGCGAGTTCGATAAAATCGCAGTCATATAACTATATACGACTAATTGGTGCTAGATACCCATAAGCCATCGTTAGAAGTCGTCAATATTCATATTTTTACAACGAACCGCATTTTCATACCACATTGAAGGTATTAAAAGCGCTTCCAATATGAAACCTAATATATGAGACTATACCAAACCATCATTGTATTACTATTTACTACATGCCTCATGGCACAGGTAGAAATATGTAATAACTCAATAGATGATGATGGTGATGGCTTGATAGATATCCAAGATGATGACTGCGTCTGTAATCAAATCTTACCTTCTGGATTGATTCCCAATGAATCATTTGAAGAGAATGATTGTATTCCGATGGGTGAAACCAACCCTGCTGTATTTCCTGAGATAGAATGTTTGATTGACTGGATACAAGCTGCGAGATCTTCAGATTATTTTCACGAAGATGGCATGCAGTCTCCTAATTGGATTTTTCCTCGTCCAGTAGCACCAACACCGATTCCAGATGGTAAAGGATATTTAGGATTTAGAGATGGCAAGCCCAACCAACCCAATTACAAAGAATATGTGGGCGCCTGTCTTACCGAAACTATGGAAGTAGGCAAAATATATACTTTAGATTTCTTTTTAGGTTTTGCCGATGTGGGCAATACTTCGATCGACATGACCATATACGCTACTACCGAATGTAGTAATCTACCCTTTACCTTTGATTTCAACACTGGTTGTCCTAGCAATTTTCCAGGCTGGGAAATTCTCGATTTTCAATTTGCGTCAGGTAATAACACTTGGACAAATATCGTCTTTGATCTCTTTGCAGATAAACCCTATACGGCCATTATACTAGGTCCAGGTTGCGACCCTAATAGTTTTCAAGATAGTCCATACTTCTATGTAGACAGACTTAATCTCGTTGAAAAACTAGAAGAAGGTCTACCCTTCACCAGTATAGAAGGATCGTTATGTGAAGATGAGATTACATTAGAACTGGATCTAGGTGATGAATATGGATACCAATGGTACAAAGATGGTGTCGCAATATCAGGGGCGGAAGCCAATACTATCACCTTACAAATAGATGAATTTAATACTGGCGCATACTCAGTTGTGATCAACACACCAGCTGGATGTATATTAAGCGAAGAATTAGATCTAACTATTCCAGTATTTTTCAGCGAGGACGAAGCCACTATTTGCGATGGCGAAACTTTAAATGTAAATGGTGAAGAACTAACAGATGAAGGAGAATACACCTTTACACTCATATCGTCCCAAGGATGTGATAGTATAGTCACATTTACGTTGACCGTACTAGAAACTAGTCAGACCGTACTAACACCTAGTATATGCGCTGGAGAGACATATGAATATAATGGTGATATACTTACAGTATCAGATACATACTTTTATACCTTTGATACGGACGATGAATGTGACAGTATAGTAACCATTGTTCTAAACGTAACAGAAGAAGCCACTCGTACAGAATTTATAACAATTTGTGATGGTGACCCTTTTTCTTTTGATGGAATGGAGTTGACAATTACAGGTATCTACCCATTCTTCTACACTCAAGAAAATGGATGTGACAGTACTTTTATTATTGATCTTACCGTAAGAGAAACCTATACAGAATTAGCTAATGCTTCCATCTGTCAAGGAGAAGTGTACCCATTTGGCTCAGAAATGCTAACTGAGGCAGGTGAGTATAGCGGAGGCCTCACATCTATATATGGTTGTGATAGTAGTGTAGTACTGACGCTAGAAGTGACTGAATCCACATTTAATCGTGTGGAAGCCACCATCTGTGAAGGTGAAACATATGATTTCGAAGGTACACCGTACAGTAGTGCTGGAACATACCAAGTCATTACAGTCAATAGCAACAATTGTGATAGCATCATATTTCTAGAACTAGATATCATAGATTGGGAAAACGGAGTAGCATTATCAAGTGATACTACAGTAGAACTTGGATCAGATATTACAATTATACCAGACTATATAGCTCCAGAGTTTATCCAGATCGTCTGGTTAGATGAAGCAGGACAAGTACTATCAAATGAAAGCAACTTATCGCTTACTAACATCCTCGGCAGACAAGAAGTGACGATCTCTGCCGTAGACGAATATGGCTGCATAGACGAAGACAATATCGTGATTAGGGTGGACAGAAACATAGCAATCAATACACCTAATATATTTAGCCCCAATGGAGACTTAGCCAATGATTACTTCAGACCTATCGTCAATGAATCAATTACCGCACTGAAAGAAATGAATATCTATGATCGCTGGGGGAACCTCGTATATTACCAAGAGAACCTTACTGACCTAAATTCATGGCAAGGATGGGACGGTACCTATAATGGTTCTGAGGTTAATTCTGGTGTTTACGTATATTTGGCCACCTTCGTAGCCTTAGATAGTAAAGAAGAAATGGTTTCTGGAGACGTCACCTTAATAAGATAGCACCAATATATATGGTACGATACTTAAAATATACAGCTTGCTTACTCACGCTTATGGTGAGCATTAATATTCATGCTCAAGAAATTTGCAATAATGCAATAGATGATGATGGTGATGGCTTAATAGATCTCAATGACGAAGAGGATTGTAACTGTCCGTCTGCGATACCTTCTGGTTTGATACCTAATCCTTCGTTTGAAGATATGCTGTGTTGTCCATTCCAAAAAGAGCTGCTCGATGAATGTGCTGATATCTGGATTCAAGCATCAGCAGCTACTTCTGACTACCTACACAACTGCGGACTTACCGTACATCCTAACGTAAACAAAACAGCTCCACAGCCTATTCCAGATGGAGATGGCTATGTTGGCTTTCGAGATGGACACTCTAGCAATTCTAATTATAAAGAGTATGTAGGTGCATGTCTTAATGAAACAATGGAAATAGGTAAGGAGTACAGACTCGATTTCTTTCTCGGCTTTTCTCCTGAGTATGTCCAATCATTGAATATGACTATCTTTGGCACCACCGAATGTAGTAATATCCCATTTGGTAATGGTAACACTTCTTTTGGCTGTCCCACTAATGGACCTGGCTGGGATCAACTCGGACAGCTACTGGTTTCCGGACAAGGAGAATGGGTCAATTTGAATTTTGACTTCATAGCAGATAAGCCCTATAATGTAATCGTAATAGGCCCTGGATGTTCGATACAATCTGACGTAAGTAACAACCCTTATTTCTTCGTAGATAGGTTAGCATTAGCCGAGTTGGTTGATTTCGATGTGCCATTTGCTGAGATACAAGGAGATCTCTGCCAAGACGGACTTACGATCATAGCAGAAGATGATGTAGACTACGGATACCAATGGTATAAAAACGGTATTGCATTAATAGGAGAAACTAGTATAAATCTCGATCTATCTGTAGACGAAGAGAGCGAAGGATTATACGAAGTGCTGATCATTACCCCTGATGGATGTTTTAATAGTGAAAAGTTTGATTTATACGTCCCAGATTTTGAGACAGAAATCACAGACAGTATCTGCGAAGGTGAGACATATAATATCGCCGGCAATGAGATTACTACTGGCGGATCACATACCTTTCCATTAATATCGTCAATAGGCTGCGATAGTGTGGTTAATCTTGAACTCACCATATTACCGACTGGTACCAGGACTATGAATCCAACAATCTGTGAAGGTGAGGAATTTACATACGAAGGAAAAACATTTACTCAGTCCGGACTCTTTTCGGTAACTACGCCTTCCACTACGGCTTGCGACAGTTTGATAATTATAGACCTCACCGTGACACCGCATTACGAATTGAATATACCGATTAGCATCTGCGAAGGTCAAACGATACAAGAGGGTTCAGAGATACTGAATACTACTGGTGTATATACCTTCGACTATACTACGGCTGCAGGGTGCGATAGCATCATCACGATTGATTTAGAAGTAAACGAGCCCTATTACGATACTATATATGCTACCATATGTGAGGGAGACAATTACCAATTTGGTGATGAGTTTCTTACCAATGGAGATTTTATATTTAGCGAGGAGGGCACATATGACATCATGCTATTTACCGTAGCAGGCTGCGATAGTAGCACCCAACTTAACATCGAAGTAGAAAATACTACTTTTGGTTTTCTCTCTGAAACGATCTGTAAAGGCGAACCATTAATCATAGGTACTGAATCATATGATACAGAAGGCAGCTATTTAGTAACTACCCAAAACGTAGCTGGATGTGATAGCCTTATCGAATTAAATATTGAAGTTATAGAATTGAATAATGCTATTAGCCTACTCGAAGATATTATTACTGTCAAATTAGGTGATGCAATATCTATCAGTCCCAATTATATAGCTCCAGAAGTAATCCAAATAGTATGGACAGATACTGATGGAGTCGTAATATCTAACGAAGACATACTCAATATCGATCAAGTCACAGGCGAGCAAAATATTACTATCATTGGGGTAGACTCTCTGGGCTGTATAGACATGGATCAAATAGAGATTACCGTAGATCGTAATATCGGCATATACACCCCCAATATATTTAGCCCTAATGGGGATGGACGTAATGACTATTTCCGTCCTGTAGTCAATCAATCTCTGGCTGCACTCAAAGAGATGGTGATCTATGACAGATGGGGAAATCTAGTGTATGCTATAGAATCTATTGCGGATCTCAATGCATGGCAAGGTTGGAATGGCAAGATAGATGGTAGTGATGCTACAGCTGGAGTATATGTATATTTTGCTACTTACATAGCCTTGGATGGTGAAGAAGAAATAGTAACTGGTGACATCACTATAACAAGATAACGTCTATAGAAAGGGCATTCTAGCATAATTGCTTTACACTATATTTTTTATCTCGGCCAACAAACTACGTAGAATATTTACCATCAACTTTAGCCATCATTTCCAGTAAGATCTTTGTTTAATTTCTTATTCGCTTTGGCACCCAGCTCTTTTATTTTTTCTGCTCGTTGTACTAAATTACCTTTACCTGTAGTAAGCTTATTCATAGCATCATCATATGATGTACGGAGCTGATTGAGTCGATTGTCGATCTTTCCCATATCTTCAGTAAAAGCATGAAACTTATCATACATTCGACCCGCTTGAATCGCAATATCCAATGCGTACTTTTGTTGTTTATCATTGCGCCACATCGTCTCGATTGTCTTAAGAGTAGCTAACAATGTACTAGGCGTAACAATCACTACATGCTTATCAAAAGCATATTGATATATACTATTATCCACCTTTACTGTAGCGGCAAATGCAGTCTCTATTGGTACAAACATTAAAACAAAATCTGGGCTTTCGATCTGATATAATTCGTGATATCGCTTACTTGCTAATCCATCTACATGAGATCGAATAGATAACGCATGAGCACGCAGTGCTGCCTTTTCTATATCTGCATCCTCAGCGTTGACGTATTGCTCATACGCTTTGAGTGATACTTTAGAGTCTATCACATACACTTTACCATCTGGGGTTTTAATCAACATATCAGGCATCAATCTTTTGCCCTGCTCATCTGTAAATGATTGTTGCGTAAAGTATTCACGATCTTTTTCTAATCCTGATTTCTGCAATACATTTTCTAATATCAGTTCACCCCAATTTCCTTGTGTCTTATTATCACCTTTGAGCGCTTTGGTGAGGTTTGTGGTTTCTAGCGTCATACGTTCATTGAGCTGAGCGAGTCCTCTGATTTGCTCCTTAAGTGACGAATGTCTGGCTATATCTTCTTTGGTATTTTGTTCTATTCTACTTTCAAAAGTCTTAATGCGTTCCTTCAAAGGATCTAGCATTTCCTTGATACTACGGTTATGATCGTGTTCCATTTTTGCAGTCTTCTCATCTAATACTTTACTGGCTAACAATTGAAATCGCTCACTAGATCTTGCAGTATCCATCCGATATTGCTCCATTTGTTCTTGAAGGAAAGTATGCTGTGATTCTAATGTAGCGATATCTATTTTGAGATCACTCAGCCTTTCCTTATCCTGTTGATGAGATTGTAGACTTACAGTTAGTTCTTGCTGTAGCTGTTTTGCATTGTCTTTAGCACTATTCAATTCCTTGAGTATAGATTGACTGCGCATCCATAAATAAAGTATCACGGCAGATGCCAGTACGCTTAGTATTACTATAATGGGTAGGGAGAGTTCCATATATGTATCATTTCTGGGTAGAAACAAATATACATATTATAAATTATTCTCAATTATAAATTACTAACATTCAATACAATGAGAAAAACTCAACTACCATTAATACTATTGCAAATATCGGTAATCGCAAAGAGCCTTAATTGCAATCAGCACACCTACCTTCCAATACAAGATGTACATTTTTGACTTTAAATCCAGAAGGGATATCTTCAGGTAATGTTATAGATCCATCTAGACAGGTCGTCTTATCACATTTTTCACAACGAAAGTGTGCATGCTCATCATGATGCGAATGATCATCACAATCATCTATACATATCGCATACTTAGTAACTCCAGTACCATCCATAACTTGATGGATCAATCCTTTTTGCTCAAATGTCTTGAGCGTACGATACACAGTAATACGATCTGGATCTTCTAGATCTAGTTCGATATCTCTATTACTAAGAGCATTACCAGCAGAGCTTAGGAAAATATCCAACATCTCCATTCTAATGGGTGTTTTACGGATACCTAGATTCTTCAATTTAATTTCTGCCTTAGTCATGATCATTTGTATAACTTCTATATTCTATAAAACCAAAAATAGTATTAATAGTTTATATCTAAGTACTTCTTAATTTCACAGTATTAAAATTATCCTTAAAATAGCCATCTATGAAATTCTTTAAGATTGCCTTACCTGTTTTTCTCATACTGATAGTAGGAGGTTGTTTTCTAATGAAAAAATTCAAGGTCAACCCTCCGATCAATTTAATCGGTAAGAGCTATGATGGCGAATTACCGATTGATAAAATCAAAGTGCCTGAAGGATTTAGAGTAAATGTATATGCAGAAGATGTAGAGAATGCTAGATCGATTTGCTTATCCCCTACTGGAACTCTATTCGTTGGTAATCGCGGTGGAGATAAGGTACTCGCTCTCAAAGATCTTGATGGAGATGGCAGGGCTGAAAAACAATATGTATTGTACTCAGGTGGTAATATGCCCAATGGTGTGGCATACAAAGATGGAGACTTATACATCGCCGAAGTCAACCGTATTTTGAAGATCTCCGATGTAGAATCTAAGTTGGATAATCCTGGCAAACCAGAAGTAATCTATGACCAATATCCTACTGAATCGCATCATGGATGGAAGTATATCGCATTTGGCCCAGATGGAAAATTATATATCCCTGTAGGAGCACCATGTAATATCTGTGATAGAGAAGAACCAATATATAACACTATCACTCGAATGAATCCTGATGGAAGTAATATGGAAATAGTGCAAGATGGAATCCGAAACAGTGTAGGCTTTGGATGGCATCCTGTTACCAAGGAGCTATGGTTTACTGATAATGGACGTGATATGTGGGGAGACGATAAGCCAGGTTGCGAACTCAATCGCGCTACTGCTGACGGACAACATTTTGGTTTTCCGTACTGCCATCAAGGTGATCTATTAGACGATGAATTTGGCAAAGGGAAATCATGCGAAGACTATGTTGCTCCTGTGCAAATATTAGACGCGCACGTAGCTCCGCTCGGCATGGAATTTATCACTAGTAACACATGGCCAAGTAACTATCAAAATAGAGTGCTGATCGCAGAGCATGGTTCGTGGAATCGTACTAAGAAGAGTGGCTACAAAATCAGTATGGTCTCTTTAGACGAAAACTATAACGCTACTGCCTATGAAGATTTTGCTATCGGCTGGCTTAATCCTGCAGACGAAGATGTATGGGGAAGGCCTGTAGACATGGAGTGGATGCCTGATGGCTCATTATTGGTAAGCGATGATTTTGCAGAAGCGATATATAGGATAAGTTATGTGAAATAGGTTAGTGTGAAAGATTTAGTTTAGAAAATAGTACTACTAAGCATTTTCAAACTTCTTGATAGACTTCATTGCTGCACTGTGGATACTTCCTTCTTTGTAGCAAGCAAACCATGCTCCAGCGTTAGGGATTTTCATCATTTCTTTCTCGGCATTCTTCGCATCTACCTTAGACGTCCAACATACTATATCGGTATGCTTTCCATCATCACCATTATGGATTTCCCAACTTATAAATCCAGGTAACTTCTTCATCCAATTGTCGATGATATCTTGAGCGACTTCTAATAGGTGCTCTTCCGCTACACCGGCAGCAAGTTCGTATGTGATGATGTCTTTATACATGAATTGAAATTAGATTTTTATAAATTTCTTGCTAACCACGTCAAGAGTACTTCTCGTACGTAAGAAATATATCCCTGAATCTAGGTCACTCAAATCTACACTTTTCAACGCACCTTGCATGTAAATATTAGGATAGACTACCTTACCAGAAATATCAAGTATATCGAAAGTATACTCTGAGTCATTGGAGTTTTCAATAAAAATATCTAACCGATTACTTACTGGATTAGGCATTAAAAAAAGATCTGCTTTATTGAGATTATCTTTGGTAGATGAAGACAATTCTGCACAATTCAAAATTCCAGATTTAAAATCTTCGTAGGGTTGCGAGGCCATACCGAAGTCAATATTCCCTTGAATTATACCATTGCTATACTTTAAAAAATGTAAGCCACAACCTCCGAGGGACCAATCAAAACTATTACCGTCATTAGCATCTTCGGTGTAGCCATTATACAATGCTAATATTACTGTATCTCCAATTTCAAAATTTCCAATATTTGCCCCACAATTCAGTCCATCTTGGCCCAATATAGAAATCGTATCTGCACCAGTTAATAGATTAATATCCTCGATAACATCGACCTCCATAAAGTACCACTCTGGAGCATCTAATACGACAGCTAACACTACATGCTCCGTCTCATTAATAGATCTACAAAAGTGCTCAGGTGTATTCCAGCCACAACTACACGCTATCGAAGACGCAATAGTGGCGACGCTCAAGTAAACACAAAGACTTATCCTATTGAAAATTGATGATTGCATAATGGGAAATTTAAATTAAAATAATCCTATTAGGTTCTATGAATCAATAAATTACAAATTTATTTCGGCTACCCTAGCATACTATGATTATTACTTATTTCCAAGGTTAAAAATCTTTTATGTAAAATCGAAGGCGACAAAAAAAAGAAGCACCTCGAATTAACTAGATGCTTCTTGATTATATTTTATGTTGAGATTGTCTTAATCCTCTTTAAGGTCTAGAGCCAATTGCAATTCTTTCATTTGCTCATTATCCACTGGACTCGGTGCATCGATCATCATATCACGACCTTGATTGTTCTTAGGGAATGCGATGAAATCTCGGATACTTGATTGTCCATTCATGACAGCACATAATCTATCAAATCCAAATGCGATTCCACCATGTGGCGGTGCACCATATTCGAAAGCTCCCATGAGGAATCCAAATTGTTCTTCTGCTTCCTCTTTGGTGAATCCTAAGAGATCAAAATTACGTGACTGTAGTTCTCTATCGTGAATTCTGATAGAACCACCACCGATCTCCGATCCATTAATTACTAAATCATAAGCATCAGCTCTAAGCGCTTTCATCGTCTCGTGATCTCCTGTCAGCATCTTATCCATATCTTCTTGCTTAGGAGATGTGAATGGATGGTGCATCGCATGGAATCGCTCTGTATCCTCATCCCATTCTAACAGTGGGAAATCAATTACCCATAATGGTTTGAAATCACCTTCTTTCATTAAACCTAGACGGCTACCCATCTCAAGTCTCAATTCGTTAAGTTGCTTACGCGCTTTTTCTGCCTCTCCACTTACAAAGAACATCACATCACCAGTCTCTGCTCCCATTTTCTCAGCCCATGTACGTAGTTGCTCATCAGTATAGAATTTCCCTACCGTAGACTTGATACTACCATCAGCCATAAGCTTAACGTAGACTAGTCCTTTTGCTCCGATTTGTGGACGTTGCATCCACTCCGTAAGCTTCTTCATATCTTTGTTAGAGTAGTCATCTGCTATACCTTTGGCGCAAATACCTACTACTAGCTCAGCTGCATCAAATATTGGAAAGTCACGACCTTTCGCTAGATCATTGATTTCTACAAATTCCATATCAAATCTAAGGTCTGGCTTATCACTTCCATATCTCTTCATCGCTTCATCATAAGACATACGTGGAAAATCACCAAGATCTTTACCTATAGTATGCTTAAATAAGTGCTTCGTCAATCCTTCGAATGTATTGAGTATATCTTCTATAGTCACGAATGACATCTCACAATCTATCTGTGTAAACTCTGGCTGACGATCTGCTCTAAGGTCTTCATCACGGAAGCATTTTACGATCTGGAAGTACTTATCCATACCCGCGATCATAAGTAATTGCTTAAATGTCTGTGGCGACTGTGGTAATGCATAGAACTGTCCTGGATTAAGTCTACTAGGCACTACGAAATCTCTAGCTCCCTCAGGAGTAGATTTGATCAAACAAGGTGTCTCTACCTCCACAAAATCTTGACTATCTAAAAACTTACGCGTCTCTAATGCCAGTTTGCTACGGAAGATCATGTTATCACGTACTGGATTACGTCTGATATCCATATATCTATACTTCATACGGATATCGTCTCCACCATCAGTCTCATCTTCGATAGTGAATGGTGGTGTCATAGATGCATTGAGTACATTCAGCTCAGTGACATTAATTTCTATATCTCCGGTAGGTCTATTTGCGTTCTTACTGCTACGCTCAGCTACTTCACCTTTGATCTGTACTACGAATTCTCTTCCTAACTTACGAGCAGCCATAGTAAGATCTTCATTAGCATCCATATTGAACACAAGCTGTGTGATACCGTATCTATCTCTTAGATCTACGAAAGTCATTCCTCCGAGATCTCTACCCTTTTGCACCCATCCACTGAGTGTTACTTCTTGTCCGATATGTGAGGCTCTTAGCTCTCCACAATTATGTGATCTATACATATGATCTATGTTGTAATTTGTATGCTTGTTATTATTTAATTTTCAATCCAAGGCTTATACTATCCTTAATTGACCGCAAAGATAATGATAGCCTATATATATAAGCTATTATCGACTAACTATCCTTTACAATACAAATCGCAATGAAAATAACGATAAATATCAATAATGCTTTTCCCTAAATAAAAAGAGTGGACATCACTTCTCTGTGATAACCACTCTTTTTAATTCTATCTACTAATTATAGTTCTATCTTAGATCTGGATCGTCCAAAAACAAGAGTTCTCCTTCGCTTGAATCATGACCGAACTGGTCAATAAACTTAGGTCTTCTAGACGAAGATACTTGTCTATATAGATTTAGTTTTTCACCTACTACAGGCTCTGCACCTTCTGGTATTCTATTTTTTGAATATAGACTCTTAAGCTTGATACCGTATTGGTGCGCTATGAATGCCATTGTTTCACCTTCATATACCACATGATGCGTTTTCTTTCTATTTGTCATGGTCTTTTTACGCTGTAGAAAAACCACCATTCCCTTCTTAGGCACATAGTTTTCATCTGGGAATACTTCGTTAAACCTGAGCAGCTGATTTGCTTTTCTTCTATTCGCTTCTGCTATTGATTTGATAGAGGCCATTCCATCACCATAGACTACCTTCAGAGAATTCACCTTTCCTGTACGGAGACTTTCTGCAGAATTAAGTTCTGGAGAGTCGTTTGTAGCAGCTGCTGCCGTAGTCGAAGAAGGACCACTATCCAAAACTACAGTCCTAAGAACTTTCTCATTTGAGTTTCCAGAAGCCAATTGTCTTCCGCCTTCTACATCAAATTTATGTAGATTATATTTCTCTATGATCTGAATCAACTTATTAGGATATTTGGGATCAGTCGCGTAACCCGCTTTTCTTAATCCCTTTGCCCACTTCTTATAATCTGTAGCTTCTAGTTGAAATAAAAATCCGTAACGATGCGACTTTTTAGGATCTGCCAAAAAATCACTGTGTGCAATAAATGAATCATAAGTACTATTGAAAGATCTAAAGCAACTCTCGATAGTATTACCATGTCTATCTTTATCATCATCAGATTTATAGAATGTCTCTCCTGTCCACTTTCCACCACACTTTATACCAAAGTGATTATTAGCAACAGTAGCAAGATCCGACCTTCCCCAGTCAGATTCCAACATCCCTTGGGCCAACTTAATACTGGCAGGCACACCAGTACGTGCCATCTCAGATATAGCTATTCCGCTATGATTTGCTATATACCTATCTGCCAACTCAAACTCAACTTGAGAAAAACTAGCGTTTCCTACTTGAGTGATAAGAAGAAGGGTAAATAGTTTGAATATAATTCCTAGTTTATTCATATTAACCTATTTAATAATATATAAGTAACAAGTAATATGCCAATTTGGCTCAATCGATAAATTAATCTCTAAACAAGATTTGAGTTTATCAAACGCTATGTGCTTTAAAACATTGTATCTATAATATAAATGGACCTTACACCAATCCTACTTAAGAATGGTATGTATCATATGGTATGATGTCGTTACCGATTGAAATCAGCTAAAAGCATTTTATACCATCACCAATAGTAAACGGTATGAATAATAATTGTGGTTTTCTACACTAATGACGTCAAATAGGCGAAAAGTCACCTAAATAATTATTCCAATAACCATACGCCCCCCTTTTAGGCGTACATAGATTAAATCTACCTGACTAGTATTAAAAGCCAGAATAGCGCTATTCTAAATTACCTTAGACAAAAAAAGGCAGTGAGAAATTTCCCACTGCCTTAGTTATTTACTTTTATTTATTTCCTCTTTAGAAACAAGTCTTTAAGTTTACTGCTAATTCTGCAATAGCTGCACTTTGTGATAAAGTATGAATCTTAGGATTTGCTTCTATATCAAATATATTAGATCCAGATCCAAAGAAATTTTTCAATTCTATAGGAATGATCAATTCTGTGGTCTTATTATCATTTACCACGAAATCTCTATCTAACTCAATATCTACAAAAGCCTCATCTGCTCCTAGATGAAGGGCAAAATCAGTCTCAGGTATTCCATCTCCATCAAAATCGATGACACCTTCAACTTTACAGAAGATGTAGCTATTCCAATTACCCCAATACTCCTCTGATAAAGTGAGATCGTTAGTAGAAGGAAAATCAGCAGGCTTCATTGCATTTTGGATGGCAGGAACACCTATTCCAAATGAAAGATTTACATAATCTGCAGACTTCACACCATTGAGATTAAATTTAAGTCCCTCTACCGCATCAGCTGCCGTATTGTGTGCTTGACCCAATCTTAAATAGTTGACAGCATCAGATGAAGCTACACCCTCTTCTGTACGTAATGATAGCTCCGACATGTAAAAACTGAATTTACTAAAGTACAACGCCTTACCGTCTGGATATTCGTATTCCTTTAGTAGCACTAGCGGCGCTCCATCATAATTTACTTTAAGGGCCATCTCTACATTACCCTCTCCATTCTGAGTTACATCTGGCTCATCATCTCCACAAGACATATATGTAAAACTAATTAAGAGTAGGGTAAATAATTTAAGTGTGTTCTTCATAATTGTTTTTAAAATTTAACAGGTATTAAAAATGATTTAGGTATAAATGGTAGTGACTTAAATAAAGATAAACATGTCTCATTTCACTTAATATTTTCCAACAAGTATCAACACATAACTATGCTTTGAAATTGAAAATATTCAAAGTAAAACCACGATCACAAGTCGTCCACAAGTCACTCTATTCAAAAATAATACTATCCGAATAAATTCGCCAGTTAAAAATGGGTCTAGAAGCAAAAATGACACAAGCATTATATTCAATACATTAACGTCAGAAATCGAATTCTGATTATCGTCCAAACAATCTATTTATCTCAATAAGGGGCATAATCAGAATAATTACATATATTGAAATGAAAATCAGAATGTTACACACTTTTAAAACAACAACATGGAAAACAAAACAAATGGCCTCTCGATAGGCGGCATGGTCGTAGGAATTATAAGCCTATTGATCTCCTTCATCCCTTGCATAGGCGTTTTTGGAGGATTGCTAGCTGTAGTAGGGCTGATATTAAGTATCATCGGATATAGATCAGCCAAAGATTATGGAGGGCCAACAACAATGGCAATCGTAGGAATGGCATTATCTGGTCTAGCGATAATAATTGCATTGGCTTGGGGAACATTTATGGCTAAAGCTAGCAATAACGCTAATGCGCCTTTAGATGTTGAAACTTGCGATGAAGTATTGGCAGAATTAGAAAAGACGATGCAAGACGTGAAATCTATCGAGGAAAAAGGAGACGATGCTGGTTTTGGTGATATATCTACCATGATCAACGCCACTACTAGGATGCTTGCTATCCAAAAAGCCGCCAAAGAAATGAACTGTAGTGACGATCCTGAATTCAAAATAAAAATGGAAGAACTTGAAGAAGTCATGGATTAATAAATCTACTTACGTCAAAGTAAATTTAATGATAGCAACAGTGCTCTGCGTAGTTCTGTTGCTATTGTTTTTGGGTATTACCTCTGGAGCCATGCAATGTATACATCAAAGTCAATTTGGTGTCACTTGTACATCCTGTGGTGTAAGTCGAGATCTAATGAGATATATGTGTCTTGACTTTTCTAATCCTCTTAATCCTAACTCTCTAGGTCTCTTCACTTTTTTTGTAAGCCAGATAGTCTTAAGATCGATTATAGGCTTCAGCCATATGATGAGCCATTTTAAAATAATATCTCTTGATATAATAGTATCGCTAATTTGGATTGCTTTGATTTTTGGAAAGCTTTATAGATAATCTAGATTGAATCATCCCTTGTTATACTTACTTGAGATTATATTCCGTTTAGCTCTTTCTCTCAAACTTATAGATCATTCCTTCACCACCTTTTCCTTCATTAGAAATAAACAAATTTCCATTTTGATCAAAAGTAATTCCCTCTGGTTGTATGTGTAATTTTTTATCTAGAAAATTGATCGATGCTACCGCGCCATTATGATCTAATACAGTCAATGTCTTACTATTGGATGAGAGCAGATAAATTAGATTAGTCTTAGGATCGATTGCGATTCCTGAGGGCCCACTTTTCCTAAGACGTGATGAAGTAGATATTTTCTCTAATACATTTTCCTCTTTCGATGAAGCAATTAATGATTCATATTCTTTCTTTAAATCCAATTGAATATAGGCTTGCTTTCTCACCGCACCATTTTCAATATTCATCGTAAATATTGATTTTACATTTTTATTATTTCCTTCAGTTTCACTATCTCCCTTAGCAGCTAACAGCAATGTTTGAGAAACAGGATCGTAACATATTCCCTCTATATCATTATCTCTAGATAACCTGTCATTGAATTCTATGATTTTGGTTTTCGTTTCCTCCTTTATAACTTTTACATTTCCATTAGACTCCGTGATGTATACATATCCGTCGTGACTTGCGATCCCTTCGTAATCATCATTCTTGCCAAACTTTATTTCATCCAATGTTACTCCTGTCTCTGCATTTAACACATAGATTACTCCTTGCTCATCATTTACGGCTAATAGATTTTTACTCGTTGCTGAGTATGTTAATCCAGATATTTCAGAAAGCTCTAATGGCAGGACCATACGCACAGTTGGGTCATTTACTGCAAAGGGTAATTCTTGTTCAGCCTGTTCGACTACTGACACTTTCTTTTCTGTCTTACTGTCTCCACAGCTAAACAACATTAATAACAGTAAATTGAAGATGCTTATAGATTTCATCCTAATCATGAATTTGTTTACGCTTACAATTTATTGATAGTATCTCTACTTTTCATATTTCCTTGACCAATTCTCTTTAATAATTTTGATATAATACTACAAGTCAATAAAAAAGCCTCTGAAGAAAATCTCCAGAGGCTTCATAAATCTATCTAACAAAGAGTTTAGCTTATGCCTTGCTCTTCTCTAATTTTATTCAATGCACTACCTGCTCTTACCCAGTCAATCTGAGCTTGATTATAAGTGTGTGCTACTTTAAATTCATCGTTAGTACCATCGTGGTGATCTAGCTTGATCGTAAGTGGAGTACCTGGAGCCATCTGATCGAAATCTTTGATAGTCACGATATCATCTTGTCTTACTAAATCGTAATCAGCCTTATCTACAAATGTCAATGCTAACATACCTTGCTTCTTAAGGTTAGTCTCGTGTATACGTGCGAATGATTTCACAATTACAGCGTTGACTCCTAAGAATCTTGGCTCCATTGCTGCGTGCTCTCTAGATGATCCCTCACCAAGATTTTCTTCACCAAATACTACAGTTCCAATACCTTTAGCTTGGTAAGCTTTTGCTGAGTCCGGTACAGGTACATAGTCATTAGTAATGTAGTTAAGTACTTTATTCGCTTTATCATTGAAGTAGTTGATCGCTCCTGTGTAACAGTTCTCTGAGATGTTCTGTAGGTGACCTCTATAAGTCAACCATGGTCCAGCCATAGAGATGTGATCTGTAGTACACTTACCCTTCACTTTGATTAACACTCTCATATCCGTCATATCCTCTTGAGTGATAGGTACGAATGGAGTCAGTAGCTGTAATCTATCAGAAGTAGGCTCTACTACTACATTGATTCCACTTCCATCCTCTGCAGGAGCATTATATCCTCTGTCTTCTACTGCGAATCCATTAGGCGGCAATTCGAATCCTGTTGGCTCATCGAATTTCACTTGCTCTCCTTTATCATTAGTAAGCGTATCTGTCATCGGATTGAAATCCAACCTTCCTGCTATTGCGATAGCAGCTACCATTTCTGGAGACGCTACGAATGCGTGCGTATTAGGATTACCATCCGCTCTCTTAGAGAAGTTTCTATTGAATGAGTGTATAATACTATTCTTTGGTGCATTCATAGGATCGTTATATCTCGCCCATTGGCCGATACATGGTCCACATGCATTAGTGAATATCTTAGCATTGAGATCTTCAAATATCTTGATGATACCATCTCTCTCTGTTGTAAATCTTACTTGTTCAGATCCTGGATTGATACCAAATTCTGCTTTTGTCGTAAGACCTTTGTCTACAGCTTGTTTAGCGATAGATGCGGCTCTTGACAGATCTTCGTATGAAGAGTTAGTACATGATCCGATCAATCCCCACTCGATATCTAAAGGCCAATCGTTAGCAGTCGCTTTCTCAGTCATATCGCTACCTACTTTAGTAGATAGATCTGGCGTAAAAGGTCCGTTGATTAAAGGTGTAAGCTCTGATAAGTTGATTTCGATTACTTGATCAAAGTATTTCTCTGGCTCAGCATAACACTCAGCATCTGCAGTAAGGTGTTCTCTTACTTCATTAGCCGCATCAGCGATATCCGCTCTATCTGTAGCTCTTAGGTATCTGTCCATACTATCATCGTAGCCAAATGTAGAAGTCGTTGCTCCTATCTCAGCACCCATGTTACAGATCGTACCTTTACCTGTACAACTCAAGTTGATCGCTCCATCGCCGAAGTACTCAACGATAGCACCCGTTCCACCTTTGACAGTAAGGATATCTGCTACTTTGAGGATTACATCCTTTGGTGATGACCATCCTGATAATTTACCTGTAAGCTTGACACCGATTAGCTTTGGGTTTTTAAGCTCCCAAGGCATACCTGCCATTACGTCCACAGCATCAGCTCCACCTACACCGATCGCTACCATACCTAGACCACCTGCGTTTACAGTGTGACTATCTGTACCGATCATCATTCCTCCTGGGAATGCATAGTTTTCTAATACTACTTGGTGAATGATACCTGCACCTGGCTTCCAGAATCCAATACCATACTTATCTGATACAGATTCTAAGAAATTGAATACTTCGTTACTTGTATTGATCGCATTTTGAAGATCGGCATCTGCACCAATCTTAGCTTGGATCAAGTGATCACAGTGTACTGTCGAAGGTACTGCTACCTTATCCTTACCTGCCATCATAAATTGTAATAATGCCATCTGAGCTGTAGCATCCTGCATCGCTACTCTATCTGGAGCAAAGAATACATAATCCTTTCCTCTACCGTAATCCTTTAGTGGACTCTCTTCGTGAAGGTGAGAATATAATATCTTCTCAGATAATGTAAGTGGTCTACCTAACTTCTCTTTCGCTACGAGGAGTTTCTCGCCTAAGGTCTCATAATGAGCCTTAATCATATCTATGTCAAATGCCATTGTATATATTTAAGTGTTAACAAGTATTGCAAATTTAAAAAATCTAGAGGAATACTGGGCTTGAAAGCCAATCAAGACGAGGATTACTACTATTTAGAATATTTCCTAGTAATATCAATGGTCATTTTAAGGCTTTTGTTGTCTTTATCGACCTTTTTCGGAATAGTCCTTTGGACAGTAATTGCCGAGCAAAGGCTATCTTTATACTATATGAGCCCAATAATCATTATAGCCCTAGTTGGAATCGCACTGATTCTCCTCGTCATTCGTCTATTCAAAAAAGATGTGGATGCCTTTCCTGATAGCTGGGAAGCCATACTAAGCTCACATGTACATTACTATCGCGACCTAAGTCCAGAGAATCAATTGAAATTTAAATCGAGGATGATGCTGTTTCTCAGTGAAGTCAGCATAGAAGGTATCGAGATAGAAATCGAAGACCTCGATAAAGTATTAATTGCTGCTAGCGCTATCATTCCTGTGTTTGGATTTTCAGAATGGCATTATAATAATCTCGATTACATACTCCTCTACCCTGAGTATTTTGGGACTGACTATGAATACATAGAGGACCAATCCAAAACCAGAATCGCTGGCATGGTCGGAACTGGCCATATGTCTAATCGAATGATATTATCTAGACATGCACTAAGATTAGGCTTTTCTGATCAAGAAGATAGATACAATACTGCTATTCACGAATTTGTACATCTTATCGATATGCTAGATGGAGAGGCAGATGGTATTCCTACGATCATCATGGAGCATCAGTATACGATTCCTTGGTTAGATTTAATCCATAAAAAGATTGATGAAATCTATGAAGGCCAATCAGATATCAGACCTTATGGTGCTACCAATCAGACTGAATTTCTTTCTGTGGTGTCTGAGTATTTTTTTGAGCGACCTGAGATGCTAAAAGAGACTCATCCAGAATTATATAAAATCCTTTCCAAATCGTTTAAACAAAATATAGCCAGACCAAATTAATGATCTAGCTATATGTATTTCTAATCTATAAAGAAATTTAATGTTTCGCTCCTGCAATCGGACAGCCAATAGACTTTGTGAAATTTGTCTCAGGCAGTTTTCCACTTTGTAGCGCTGCAATCGCATTCTCCACATACTTATCAGTCACACCATCAGCATCTCTTGCATTATCATCAATAGCACCTATGTACTGCACTTTCATATCGCCATCTAAGATAAACATATGAGGCGTTCTGACTGCTCCGAAAGCACTAGCTACTTTATGATCTGCATCTTTAAGATAAGCAAATGGGAAAGATCTTGCTTTCGCACGTTCTGCCATTTTCTCCATCGATTCCCCTGGCTTTACTGCTGTAGGATTAGAATTAATCGCCACTACTGGATACCCTTGAGGTGCATACTTATTATGCATAGCTATAAGACGATCTTCATACATTACTGAGAACGGACAATCGTTGCACGTGAATGTTACGATGTAACCTTTAGCATCTGAATAATCGCTTAACGAAATCTTCTTACCATCAACATTCATCAGAGCAAAGTCTTCTGCTGTGGCACCTATTTGATATCCTCCAATCTCTTCTAATGATCTTGTTTGCTCTGGAGAGCCTTTCTTACCTCGTGGTGGTCCTTTACGATCTCCTCTCTTTCCTTTTGGTGGCCCTTTACGATCTCCTCCACCTCTGTGATGAGCTACTTCTTCTGATGCTGTTTCCTTTACATCTTTGTTTGACTTACAAGATACCATTCCCATTAAGCCAAGGCAAAAAGCCATGACAATTACATTTTTGAATTTCATTTACTTCTATTTATTAAATAATATGTGATTTACGTTATCCTTATATACTCTTCCAATTGGAACTGAGAAACGACCTACAGTTTCAATTGCAGAAGACTTTACTTTGACTATCATACTTTCATTCACTAAGTATGATTTATGCACTCTTATAAATTTATGTTCTTGCAGATATTCTTCCCAGTACTTAAGCGACTCACTAGAGAGAAACTTATCGGTAACTGTCTGCAACTCGGTATAATCTCGATCCGAATTAATGAATAGTATTTTATCTATTTCTACTTTGATATACTCATGCCCTGATTTAATAAAGATAGGCTCCAATGTTGCATTAGCAGATGATTCTACATTTTTCCTTTCCTCCGCTTTATTCACTGCCTTTATAAATCTTAAAAATGAAAAAGGCTTTAATAAGTAATCCACCACATTGAGATCATAGCTTTCCAATGCAAAATCAGGAAATGCTGTCGTTAATATTACTGCTGGAGGATTATCCAAAGTCTTCAAGAAATCTATACCTGAAAGTTTAGGCAAGTGAATATCTAAAAATATCAAATCCACATCATTGGTCTTAAGAAAATCCAAAGCTTGTAATGCGTCTGTAAAAGTGCCCACCAATTCCAATGATCCATAGTCTCCAATATACTTTTTAAGTATTCGTTGCGCCGGTGGCTGATCTTCTATGATAATACATCTCATCTTGATTGCTCTTTAAGTTTTACCGTAAGTGTAACATCATACGTCTCGTTTTCAGTACTGCAATTCAAATCATAATCATCACCATAGATCAATTCTAATCGCTTACGTACATTTTCTAATCCTATACCATGAGCTAGGCTATCAGTATTGCTTTTCTTAGAGTATGTATTCTTACAATTAAATATCAATAAGCCCTCTTCATTTACAACTACATCTACTGAGATATCGATATTATCAGACTGACTACTTACACTATGCTTAAATGCATTTTCGACAAAGACAATAAGAAGTAAAGGTGCGATCATATAATTATCACTGACTCCTGACTGTGTAAATGTCACTACTCCACGATCTTCAATTTGAAGTTCATTGAGATTAATAAAATTTTCTAATTGATCTATATCTTTTCTTAGTGATACATAATCACCTTTGCATTCATAAAGCATATACCTCAATAATCCAGAAAGCTCTAATATAATCTCCGGAGTCCTAGGTGATCCTTCGATCGCATAAGAATAAAGATTATTCAAATTATTAAAAAGAAAATGAGGATTGATTTGTGACTGGAGAAATTGTAATTCACTTTGTCTGGCTAGATCTTTTAGTTCTTCCATTTCTTGTCTCATCACCAAAGTATCCCATCCTAACTTAAATCCGACTAACATCATTATTTTAGGGAACACATGCAATATAGTAAAGAATATATTCAAGGTTCTTCCTCTATTCTCCGGAAAGCATACTCTCTCTATAAACAACTCTTCTAAAAGGATCGATGCGATGACGATAACCACTGTCGAAAGAACTAAAAAAATGATCCGACGATCGCGATAAAACTTAGGAACAAAAATAAATCCAATTAAAAAAGCGGCCAAAGCATAATTGATAAAAACAAATATTTCACCTACGCTAATATTTGGATCGCGTTTAGTAACCGCAATAGTCATAAATAGTAGCATATGGACTACGATCTGAAATAATACTTCCTTACTTGTGATTTTATGTTTCATTATTACATGATTGGTGTCCATCTACTTAGAAAAAGCGCGACAGAATATGCTGCAATATTAATATGAAATAACGATAAATATGAAACCATATCTGCAAACGACAATATCAGCCCATTCATCGACCAAAACCATCAAACAATTTATCCCAAATTGCAGTTTAGCTATTCAACTCTGTCGTTTATGGATTTTATTGGAAGTCTTTCTAATATTCATTCATATTTGCCCTATCAATACTCAAACTAACAAACCTTAAATTGAAAATGAAGCAATACTTAACCTTTGCGATTATATTAATTGCATCTCTGCTCTCTGCCCAAAGAGGCGGCAATCCAAATGGTAACACAAAAGGCTATACCATCACTGGTCAAGTAGTAGAAGCTGGATCAAACCAGTTTATAGACTACGCTACTGTGACATTAATAGATAAGGCTACGAAAAAAATTCTCACTGGAACGACAACAGAGAATGAAGGTCAATTTGAACTTAGCTCTAAAAGCGCTGACATCTATCTTGAAATTAGCTTTATAGGCTATGCGACAAAGACCCTAGAAGATATTCAATTTGATGGCACAAAAGCTAACCTAGGCATCATCAAACTAGGCGAAGATTCACAGCAACTAGATGAAATTGTAGTAACGGCTGAGAAATCCACTACCGAATTTAAGCTAGATAAACGAGTATTCAATGTAGGGTCGGACTTAAGTACAACAGGAGCAAGTGCTTTAGAAGTACTTAACAATGTACCATCTGTCAATGTAAGCATCGAAGGAGATGTAACCCTTAGAGGTAGTGGTGGCGTCCAGATCCTTATTAATGGCAAGCCTTCCGTATTAGCTGACGAAGCAGGAGGCGCACTTGGTACCATTACCGCAGATATGCTAGAGAGCGTAGAAGTGATCACTAATCCATCTGCCAAATATGAAGCAGAAGGCACCTCTGGAATTATCAATCTTATCCTCAAGAAGAATGAAAAAACTGGAGTAAATGGATCTTTCACGGTCAATACTGGAGTACCTAATAATCATAGTGTTGGCGTGAGTCTTAATAAGCGAACAGAAAAATTTAATTTATTTACACAACTGGGAGTAGGATATAAGACACAACCCACTGACGTCGAAAACATCAACATTGATCGTATTAATGGAAATACCGTTTCTACCTTAGGTGAAGAAAACAGAGATGAGAAATACTATAATATAATACTCGGTACAGACTATTATATCAACCCTACCAATATCATTACCTTGTCGGGTAGTTTCACTCATGAATTTGAAGATCAGCCGTCATTAACCAATTTCACAGCTTTAGACGAGAACAACATCATCACTCGTGAATGGCAAAGAGAAGAAGTAACTACTGCTACGAATCCGAAGCTACAATACGAGCTACAATACAAAAAGGACTTTACAGATCATAAAGAGCACAAACTACTCTTCAGTGCGATAGGTAATTACTTTGGCAAAGATCAATCTTCAGTGTTTAGCGAAAAGACGATCTCAGGAATAGATGATTTAACCAATCAAACTACGGAGACAGAATTTAATGAGGGGAAATATACTTTTAATCTTGATTATACTAAACCTTTTGGTGATACTTGGACTATCGAGACTGGCGCTCAATATGTTGACAATACAGTAACCAACGACTATAGCGTAAGTGATGAAGTGAATGGAGAGTATATAGTAGACGAAGGTTTGACCAATCTATTTGAATACGATCAAAAGGTACTCGGCTTATATGGTACTGGATCATACGAAAATAAACTGTGGGGACTTAAGCTAGGAGTAAGAGCTGAGAATACAGACTTAACTACATTATTGGCAAATACAGGTGAGACTAATGAGCAGACCTTTTTAAATTTCTTCCCTTCTGCTCATACATCATACAAGGTATCAGATCGAATATCTATGCAAGCAGGATATAGTAGAAGAATATACAGACCTAGACTCTGGGATCTAAATCCATTCTTTAATATTAGAAATAACTTTACAATCAGAACAGGTAATCCTAATCTACAACCAGAGTTTACGGACTCTTACGAAATAGGGACCATATTTATCTATGAGAAAGTATCTTTCAATGTAAATGCATACCATAGATACACTACTGAAGTCATCGAACGTATCTCTACATTTGAAGACAACGTAAACATATTTACTCCAGAAAATATAGGTACTAATAATACTACTGGTTTAGAATTGAACTTCAAATATTCACCAAGTAAAACGGTGACTATTAACGGAGATGCTAACTACAATTACTTCACTCGAGAGGGCGAGTATGATGAGCAAAATTTTGATTTCAGCTCAGATCAATGGTCTTCTAAGTTAACTTCTAAATTTAAGCTCAACAAGAAAGTTGATTTCGAAGTAACTGGAAGGTATAACTCTGAAGTGCAGACTGTACAAGGGTACACATCAGATAACCTATTTGCAGATTTTGGTTTGCGTTACAAGCTGATGAACGGACGTGCGGTATTTAATCTTAGTGTAAGAGATGTATTTGCATCACGTATAAGAGAAAATGTAACAGAAAGCGCAGAATTCTATGCTTATAGTTACCGCCAAAGAGGCAGATTTATATCTCTAGGATTTAGTTATGGCTTTGGAAAAGGTGAAGCAATGCAATATGGCGGAGGTGGCAGACGTCGTTAAATAAAAGGAAATAACTAAAACATTCTACCTAGTATGTTTGTTATTCCACATATAAACAATTAAACTAAATCTCAGTAGACTAATAACTAACATAAAACTAATAATTAACTAAGTGCTTTATTGAAAGTCCTTGAGCCCAACAATCATCACACTCCGATTGATGCTTGATAGGATCAAGGGCTTTTGTTATCGTAAAGCCACATTCACAAATCAACTTATGAAATATTTATCATTATTATTATTTACGATTATCGCTTTAGGATCTTGCAAGCAAAAAGCATCTGAAGCCCCATTAGCTGAAGAAACGGTAGTATCTGACAATGCTCTGGTACCACAAACGTGGATCAAAGAAAGAGTAGCAAAAGCAAAAGACAAATTAGAAAAATCAGAAGCTGGTAAAATTATCTGGCAAGCGATGGAGTCTGC
>CALKJD010000008.1 GCA_937995755.1 uncultured Saprospiraceae bacterium
CGTAGAGTTCGCAGAGCACGCAGAGATATAATGAACTGATTATTAAGACTCTGCGTGAATTGTATATTTATTTTTGTCCATTTACCTATTACTTCTTACCTACTCCTAATCCCAAAGCACTAACTCCAAATCATCCACATATACTGAAGCGGGGGTAGTTGAATGAAGGGTAAAAGTCAGTTCCATATCTTTATTTCGACCAGGCACACATTTGGCAAAGAAGTCAAATTTTTTGAAATCAGCTATAGTGGCAGCAGTTTCTTTAACGGTAAAACGATGCTCGCAAGTGGAGTGGATATTGCCTGTTTCATCCAAACTTGGATAGCTTAATGTTACATCTAAGCGACCATTTAATAAATTTTCTGTTTTGGTTGTGTTTCTACCTCTGATTAGGATAGACAAACTAGTTGAATTGACCATAATAGGTTGACTTTAGTTGATAAATAGTCTCAGACAAAGTGTCTGAAACGATGGATATAAAGTCAAATGGCAACAAAAAACACTAAACGCTACTAATTGATTATCAGTAACTTAAGCTAATATAAGGGACATGATTTAGAAAAACCAATCATGTCTCGAATTCGCCCCATAGCATATCGCTTTCAATGATATAATATGAAGGTCCTAAAAAACATAAAGCACTGAAAATCAATAGATTTAAAGTGCTTTGCATTGAGATGATTATCTCTATGTGACCACGGAAGGATTCGAACCCTCAACCCTCAGAGCCGAAATCTGATATTCTATCCAGTTGAACTACGTAGCCATTACATAAGTATTACATCAAATATACTACCAATACATCTTGTAGCTAGTATAATTTGATCTAAACAAAAAAAGCCATCTCGAAAGAGACAGCTTTTATAGTTTTAACTTCAACGAAGTAACTGTCTATAATTTTTATGATACTTTATGTATCCAAATCTAAGAGACTGTAACTATCATAAAAGTCTTTTGTGATCGGTCTGGGGCTCGAACCCAGGACCCACGCCTTAAAAGGGCGTTGCTCTACCAACTGAGCTAACCGATCGGCCTTTATTTTTATTGCTTCGACACATGCTCATTTGCATGTAATTTTCTTAGCGAGTGCAAATATACAAAGTGATCTGATTTCGCCAATAATTATTGAGAAAAAAAATAAAAAAATTATTCTTCTTCTCCTCCAGCCAATTCTCGCTGCATTTCATCCATCATTACGTAATCTACAGCTTCGTGTAATGTAGGTACGATAGACAGGATACTTTCTAACCTAGATATCTCTATTAACTTCTTTACAGGAGCATGTGTAGCTTCTGTAAGCACAAAGCTTCCAAAATCTTTCCACAGTCTATTAGCTGTAAGTATTGCACTTAATCCAGAAGAATCTACGTAATGTACGTTCCTAAGATCAAAAATGAGGTTTCTCACTCCTTCATTTCTTAAGAATACGAATTCAGACTTAAGATTAGGTGCCATTAGTGAATTTAGGTTCTCCTCATCTAATTGAAATACTGAGTATCTATCTTTCTTGTCTAATGAAAACTTCATTTGTTTATTTTTTTTGTTCGACCAATACTATGCCACCATAGCATTGAAATTTAAGATCGCAAATGTACCTATTTTTAGATTACCATGCGAACAAGACAGGCAATATGTAATATTGTATGTTTCTTATAACTCTTAGGCTATAAGTATACCACCCAAACTTAATTATTCGTTAAATTTCACACTATTACGGCTTTTGGACCGTCATAATGTTACTTAATCAATTATAAGACTGACAAAATGTACTCAAAACACATTTGGCACATTATTGTTAGTAATAGAAATATAAGTCAAAGGCTAGTACATATGGACATAAAGTCTTATATATGTACAGTATATTAGAGAATGGATTTTTGATTCCAACTAAGATTATTAACTTCATATAGGAATCAAAAGGCTGTGAAGCACTGAAATATAATACCATGAACAGAAAATTTTCATCACAAGTAAGAAAGATCATACAGCTCTCGAGAGAGGAAGCAATACGTATGGGTCATGATTACATAGGAACCGAGCACTTACTCTTGGGCATGATACAAGATGTAGAAAGCCTAGCTGTAAAGGTGCTTGACTCTCTAGAAGTGAATCTAGAGGAATTAAAGTATAAAATAGAAGTAAAGACTACTTCTAAAAAACCTGATGACACTTCTTATAATGTAGGTAACATACCTCTCAACAAACATGCTGAGAAAGTATTAAAGGTTACCTTCCTAGAAGCCAAAGTATATCAGAACGATGAGATCTATCCAGAGCATCTAATGCTATCCATTCTTAAGCATAATGAGAATGTAGCATCTAAGATCATGGGAGATTTTGATGTAGACTATGAAGCTTATAAGTCGGAGTTAGAATACGTAAAACATGAGTCTGATAGCTCATACACAGAATTTTACGATGAAACTCCTTCAGACTCTGACTCTCCTATGGAAGAAGATAGTGATCCGTTTAGCGGACGTAGTGGCGCTTCGCCTAAAGGTGGAAGTAAGAGCCGCACGCCTGTGCTAGATAATTTTGGTAGAGATGTAACTCGTCTTGCTGAAGAAGGTAAGCTCGATCCGATTATTGGTAGAGAGACAGAGATAGAGCGTGTATCACAGATACTTAGTAGACGTAAAAAGAACAATCCAATCTTAATAGGTGAGCCTGGAGTAGGTAAAACAGCTATTGCAGAAGGGCTTGCATTGCGAATACAGCAGAAAAAAGTATCACGTACCTTATTTGGTAAAAGAATCGTGATGTTAGATTTAGCTGCATTGGTAGCAGGTACTAAGTACAGAGGTCAATTCGAAGAAAGAATGAAGGCGATCATGACTGAGCTTGAAAAAGCGAGAGACGTGATCTTATTTATAGATGAGATACATACTATCGTAGGTGCAGGTGGAGCTACTGGCTCGCTAGATGCCTCTAACATCTTCAAGCCAGCATTAGCTAGGGGTGAGCTGCAATGTATTGGAGCTTCGACTCTAGATGAGTACCGACAGCATATCGAAAAGGATGGCGCCTTGGATCGAAGATTCCAAAAAGTAATAGTAGAGCCACCTTCCAATGAAGAGGCTATACATATCTTACATAATATCAAAGAGAAGTACGAGGATTTCCACCATGTAAGTTACTCTGACGATGCGATAGAAGCATGTGTCAACTTGAGTACAAGATATATCAGTGATAGATTCTTACCAGACAAGGCGATAGATGTAATGGATGAAGTAGGTGCACGTACGCATCTTAAAAACATACATGTCCCTGAGCATATAGAAGAACTAGAAGCGGAGATAGAAACGGTAAAGGAAGCTAAAAATCAATCTGTTAAGAATCAACAGTATGAAGAAGCGGCTGAACTAAGAGATCAAGAAACGAAGTTGCAGAAAAAACTCGAAGAAGCTAAAATCCAATGGGATGAAGATAGCAAAACGAGAAAATATCCTGTAGAAGAAAAAGATATTGCCGAAGTAGTAGCCATGATGACAGGTATACCTGTGATGAAAGTAGCTCAAAGTGAAAGCGGTAAGCTCGTAAAAATGGCAGATGACATGAAAGGCATGATCATAGGTCAGGATGAGGCGATCATGAAAGTAACTAAGGCGATTCAGCGTAATAGAGTTGGATTGAAGGATCCGAGCAAACCTATTGGTTCGTTTATCTTCTTAGGCCCTACTGGTGTAGGTAAGACAGAGCTTGCTAAGGCATTAGCTAGATATGTATTTGATTCTGATGATGCGTTGATACGTATTGACATGAGTGAGTACATGGAGAAGTTCTCTATCAGTAGATTGATAGGTGCCCCTCCAGGATATGTTGGATACGAAGAAGGTGGTCAGTTAACTGAAAAAGTTAGAAGAAAGCCTTATTCTGTAATCCTATTAGATGAAATCGAAAAAGCACACCCTGACGTATATAACATCTTACTACAAGTATTAGATGACGGACAACTGACGGATGGATTAGGTCGCAAAGTCGATTTTAAGAATACTATGATCATCATGACATCGAATATAGGTGTAAGACAACTCAAGGACTTTGGTCAAGGTGTTGGATTTGCGACTAAATCACGTCAAGAGTCATCGGAAGAGACAAGCAAGGGCATTATACAGAATGCGCTTAAAAAGACTTTCTCTCCAGAATTTTTGAATCGTATTGATGATGTAGTCGTATTCAATAGCTTGGATCAAGAGAATATTTTCAATATCATAGATATAACATTGAAAGATCTTTATGAAAGATTAGATAATATGGGCTTCAAATTAACTTTAGCAGATGATGCTAAGAAGTTTGTTGCTGAGAAAGGCTTCGATCCACAGTTTGGAGCGAGACCTTTACATAGAGCGATACAGAAATATATTGAAGATCCTCTAGCAGAATTTATCTTAGCTAACAATCCAGGTGAAGGATCTAAGTTCAAAGCCAACCTAAACAAGGAAGAAGATGGACTTAAAATCACTTTTACTAAGAAAGTAGCACAAGAAGAAGAGGATATCGCGGAATAGCGGAACTTCATAGGGTATAAAGTGCATTCATATATATGTGGATGCACTTTTTTTTGTATTCGAATAGAAAATATAGACAAGTACTCGTAATCTTAGAATTTCGATCTTATATTAGACGAAATTATAATTATGCATTATTTTCAATTTTCTATCAATAATAAGTGAGTCAATAGCTCCGATATCATTAACTTTCAAGATATTTGAGCTTTGTATCGCTTTTTTTGTAAATTCGATAGCGCAAATTATATTGCATCCAACACATTTATAAGTAAACACAACACATTTGGCTAAAAGACGTAGAGTAGTCTCGAGAGAACCAAAGTTCTCTCTTAGAACCAACAATCAAATCAGAGTACCTAGAGTAAGACTAGTAGGTGACAACTTAGAAGCTATCAGTGAGGTAGCTGGAAAGGAAATCACACCTGACATCTATTACACTAACAAGGCTGTTCAATGGGCAGAAGCGCTAGAGCTTGACCTTGTAGAGATCAGTCCTAATGCAGACCCACCCGTTTGTAAAATCATTGATTATAAGAAATTCCTTTACGATAAGAAGAAGAAGGAAAAGGAACTGAAAGCTAAGTCAGCAAAGACGGTAATCAAAGAGATCAGATTCGGTCCTAACACTGATGATCACGATTTCGAATTTAAATGTCGTCATGCTTATAAATTCTTAGAGGAAGGTGCCAAAGTGAAAGCGTATGTACAATTCCGTGGACGTGCCATAGTATTTAAGGATAGAGGTGAGTTACTTTTATTGAAGTTCCTTAAAGAACTTGAAGAAGTAGGAGTAGCAGAAGCACTTCCGAAAATGGAAGGTAGACGAATGATTGTAATGATCTCGCCTAAAAAAGCAAAGAAGAAGAATTAATACACTTCTCGAATATATACAAAAGAGTCTTTCTCAATGAGAAAGACTCTTTTTTTTTGTCTCATTGAATCAATAACACATTTGAAATTTCACCTAATCCAGCTACAGATTAATTTTCAGATGAAAAAAGTACAATCTGTATCTATTTTATCCCTATACGGCAAATTAATTGCAAATTTTAAATCTAAAATTTACAACGTGCCAATGTATTCAAAGAGGCCTTTATTTAATCCAAGTTAAAATGGATAAAGGAATGGGAATACAGTGATTTATTAAAGAATAATACTACTCCTCACTTACAATTATAAAAAAAGCCTGCAACGATTTTTCGTTGCAGGCTTTCTTTTTTTTATTACAATCCGTAAATATTATTTTACTTTCAACACTGACTTAGTAGTTTTCTTTCCACTAGTTGCGATGATTTGTATTACATATAATCCTGGATTATAGTCTGAAAGATCTACATCGTCGTTTACGATATCTCCAGATACTTTATATGTTCTTACTTGCTTACCCATAGCATCGTAGATCGAGATTGTTTTCTCTCCTTCCATTGTATGGATATTACTAATAGTTACAAACGAATTCGTTGGGTTAGGATATGTGCCGATCACAGTTCCACATGCCAGCTTAGTGATAGTTATCGCATTTGATAATTTATAACATCCTTCGAAATCTGACTTCAACATATTTCCCACTTCGCAGCCACTAAATCCTGTACCTGCAGAGATAGCATAAAGATTACATACACCATCCGGAAGAGATTCGAAATCGAAAGATGAAAACTCAGTTAAGTTGTCAAAATTAGCCACGATTACATTATCTTCTTCATCTACTAATACTAGTTTTACTAGATCGCCTTCAGCACCTTCTAGAGTTACATCTGTAATAAAATCAGGAAGCCCATCTCTACAAATATCATAAGGTCCACCACTCAATGTTCCTGCTTCGATTATATTTTCACATTCAGTTATTAATGACAGATCATCTATATCCCACGCGGTAGTTTCAAATCCATTATTAATAATACAATATGCTAGAAGCTCAACCGTAAACGTAGTCGTTTCTGTAACTAAAAACTCTTCTCCAGTCAACGTAAATGACCTTTGATTCCAATCTCTTAGAGTTGTAATATCTGATTGCTGGAATACAACACTTGATCCTTTTAAAATCCTTACTCCAAACTTAGTTGGGTAATTATTAGGTCCTGCATTTCCATCTAACCAATCATATACCTCTGGTGCTTTTTCGAAGAAAGACAACTCAGTCAATCTTGTAGATCCACTTGTCGCCGGCTCTACTTGAATCTCTAACTTAATAGCTCTATCGGAATCTGGGCTGTAACTACAGTCTGGATCAGATGATACACACATAGCTACACTTCCATCTACGCCTTCAGTACAAGAATGAAGATTTGTATCTGGATTATCTCTATATAGATTTCCTCCTACTACGCTTAATGTAGCACAATTAGCATCGTTATTAATATCTGCTGTAAACTCAGAATAGTCATATGGTTCGTTAGTAGTACCATTAGCACCACACATATCCATATCTATTACTAATGAAGATTCACTATTATCTGTGATTTCGTATTTAGTAATAGTCACACTATTTGATAAATCAAAACATCCAGAGATTGCACTTACATTATTCCCTACAGTGATATTCATTGCATCTTCATAGCTTAAGTGATATACTAAACACATACCAGGATCTTGATCTTCAAAATCAAAATTCGAAATTCCATTATCATCTAATAAGTGTAATATGACACCAGACTCGTTTGCAATGATCCAAGTCATATTAGATCCTACTTCATCATCTAGAGATAATCCACCTAACATATCCATCGTTCCTTCTTGACAAAACTCAACAGATGTCTCTCCTGCTACACTTATCTCACCACCGTCTGGAGCGATGCCACCATCAACTACGATTGATGCGCTTGCTGTACATCCATTAGCATCTGTTACCGTAACTGAGTAAGTACCACCACTAATTCCTGTTTGTGTTTCTTCAGTAGATCCATTGGACCATAGTACCGTATAAGGAGGTGTTCCACTTGTAGGAATACTAACCGTTACAGCTCCGTCCATCATTCCACAGTTTTCTGGAGCGGCACCGATAGCAATGCTAGGGTTACTAGAAGATTCTACTAACACAGAAGCTGCATCAGTACATCCAGTAGCATCCGTCACGGTCACCATATAATCTCCAGGCTCTAATCCCATTATCATCTGAGTAGTAGCCGCAGTAGACCATAGATATGTGTAAGGTTCTACTCCACCTACAGCATCTACTGTTGCCATTCCGTTATTTTCTCCACATGTAGTCTCTGTTGCACTTGCGTCGGCATTTACATTTGCAGAGGCTCCAACAGTAGATGTTACTTCCGCTGAACATCCTGATGCATCGGTAACAGTTAATGAATAGTCTCCAGCGGCTAATCCACTTTGAGATGCTTCCTCTCCCCCATTAGACCATGCGTATGTATACGGAGCCACACCTCCTGCAACTGATGCGTTTACTGATCCATTATCTTCTCCACATGTTGTATTTGTTTTTTCTAGAGACACCATTGGTGCATTAGAATCTTGTATGGTCGTAGTTCCTTCTGTAGTACACCCAGCAGCGTCAGTTACAGTCACAGAGTAGTTTCCTGCAACTAGACCTCCGATGAAAGTAGAAGTGCTACCATTGCTCCATTCGTAAGTATAAGGCGCAGTCCCTGATGTTACCATCGCTGTTGCGCCTCCATTGTTTCCTCCACACATAGTAGTATTAGAGCTAATTGACAGCTCTGGGCCACTTGAGTCTCCTACTGTTATACTTGCTACATCCGTACATCCATTAGCATCTGTTACTGTTACATCATATGTTCCTGGCTCTAATCCATCAATCATAGTATCTGTATCAGCTGATGACCAAACATATGTATAAGGAGCTTCTCCACCTGTAGCAGATGCAGTTCCTGATCCGTTATTCTCTCCACAACTAGTATCTGTAGCACTAGCATCAACATTTACATTAGCAGAATCACCTATCGTGACAGTTGCCATATCAGTACATCCTGCAGCATCTGTTATCGTTACAGAATAGTTACCTGCTGACAAGTTACTAAGTGCAACATCAGTCGATCCGTTAGACCAGGCATATATATATGGTGCTACTCCACCAGAAATTGATGTCGTTATTTCTCCATTATCTTCTCCACATGTTGTGTGCTCACTATCTGTAGAAACCGTTGGAGAAGATGAATCTTCTACGGTAGCTGTACGTGATACTGTACATCCAGCAGCATCTGTCAAAGTGATGCTGTATGAACCTGCAGACAAGCCTGTAATCATGTTTTCTGTTGATCCATTAGACCACTCATATGTATATGGCTCTATTCCTCCGAATACACCTAATGATACCGTTCCTGTATCTTCACCACATTCTGTTGGTGTTGCTACTGCTACGGCTGATGGCATTTCTGAATCTTCTACCAGTACACTCGCTTCGTCAGTACATCCATTTGCATCTGAGACTGTTACCATATAATCTCCAGGCTCTAATCCCATAATCATCTGGGTAGTTGCTGCTGTTGACCATAAGTAAGTATATGGCTCTGTTCCATTGATTGCATCTACGGTAGCCATTCCATTATTCATTCCACATGTAGTCTCGGTTGCACTTGCATCTGCATTTACATTTAATGATTCACCGACTGTAGTTGAGCCTTGAGCCATACATCCTACAGCGTCCGTTACGGTTACTGTATATGTTCCTGCTGACAATCCTGAAATACTTTGATCCGTAGATCCATTAGACCATGTAAAGGTGTAAGGTGCTGTACCGCCAGTAGCAGAAGCATTAGCGCTTCCATTATCTGCGCCACAAGTAGTATCTATATTATCTGTAGTTACTGTTGGAGAACTTGAATCTTCAATTGTAGCTGATCCTTCTGCAGTACATCCTATAGCATCCGTAACGGTAACTGAATAAGTACCCGCGATTAGTCCGCTTACCATATTAGATGTAGAACCATTGAACCACTCATAGGTGTAAGGTGCAGTTCCGTTAGCTCCTTCTACAGTAGCCGTGCCGTTATCTTCCTCACAAGTCGTGTTCGAACTTGATGTATTTGCTGATATAGGATTAGATTCAACGATTGAAGCTATTGCTTCTCCTGTACATCCTTCTGCATCTGTAACTGTTACTGAATAATCTCCTGTGCTAAGACCTGATTGCATAGCATCCGTAGATCCATTTGACCATGCATATGTATACGGTGCTGTACCTTCAATTGCTGTTACTGATACATTTCCATTAGCACTACCACATGTAGTACCCGAACCTGTAGCAGTTACTGATGGGCTGCTGGAGTCATCTACTGTAGCAGTAGATTCTGCTGTACATCCATTTGCATCTGTAACAGTTACTGTGTATGATCCTGCCTCCAATGCGGTAATCGAAGCATTGGCAGATCCATCTTGTAGCAAGCAATCGCTACAAGTAAATGTAAATTCTTCTCCTCCATTAACATTGAAACTTTCAAAATCTTGTCCAGGGTACAATACTGATATAGATACGATTCCAGTTGCTTGATCAAAATCCTCTTCAACGTCATAACCTAGCAGTAAACAATCTGATAAAAATAATGCTGCTTGAGTTTGATCTTGAAGATCATAAGGATAATTAGGTAAGGCCAATACTGAACCATCAACTATTACTTCTTCTACGACAATCGGATCTAATCCGCCAACTGGTACCATTACCGTCTGAATACAATTTCCACAAGATTCTCCTTCATTCGAAGCATTGTTAGACCATGCATATGTGTATGGTGCTACTCCACCTGTTGCAGTGACTGTAGCTGATCCATTAGCTGATCCACAAGTGGTAGGCATAGCAGATGTAAATGCCATCGGAGATGACGATTCACTTACTGATGTGCTTGCTGATGCTGTACATCCAGCAGCATCTGTCACAGTTACAGTATACGAACCCGCTGCCAATCCTGAGATAGAAGCAGTGGCTTCACCATTAGACCACGCGTATGTATAAGGCGCCGTACCATCCATTGCCGAAGCAGTGGCCGTACCATTATCTTCACCACAACTAGTATCCGTAGATATAGCTGATGCTGTATTATTACTTGACTCTTCGATAGTTGTAGTACTTGTCGCTGTACATCCTATTGCATCTGTAACTGTTACGCTGTAGTCTCCTGCGGACAAGTTATCAAGCGATGCTGATGAAGATCCATTTGACCATTCATACGTAAATGGAGACGTCCCATTATTAACTGATGCTGATGCTGTTCCGTTACTTGTTCCACATGAAGTACCTGTAGCTGATATACTCACTGAAGGTGAATTAGAATCCTCTACTGATGCTGATGATGTAGACGTACATCCTTCGCTGTCAGTTACTGTTACTGTATAAGTACCTGCCGCTAATTCTTCTATTGCTTCTGCTGTTGATCCATTAGACCATTCATATGTATAAGGAGATGTACCACTGGTTACACTTACTGATACCGTTCCGTTATCTTCTCCACATCTAGTAGCAGCTGCTGTTGTGCTTGCTGATGGTGAAGTAGAATCATCGATATCAATCGCTTCCCAATCCGTACATCCAGCTGCATCTGTAACTGTAACTCTATAATTTCCAGAAGCCAGCCCTGATAGATTAGCATTAGTAGATCCTGTTGACCATATATATGTGTATGGTGATTGTCCTCCAGCAGTAGTTGCTGATGCAGTACCATTATCTTCACCACAGCTAGTATCGTCTCCTGAAAGAGAAACCTCTGGTGCCGTAGAAGGATCTACTGTAGTTGTGGAAGTACCTGTACATCCATTTGCATCTGTTACGGTTACAATATATTCTCCATTAGCTAATCCATCAATCGTTTCTCCTGACATCCCATTACTCCAAGCGTACGAGTAAGGTGCTGTTCCATTAGTCGCTGATACTGTTGCAGATCCATTATTATCTCCACAAGTAGTATTTGTTGATGATGTAGATGCAGTTGGCGCAACTGAATCTTCTATAATCGTAGACCCTGTATTTGTACATCCCTTTACATCTGTGATCGTAACTGTATAATTTCCAGGTGCAAGATCAGAAACCGAAGATCCTGATTCACCATTACTCCAAGTATATGTATACGGTGCAAGACCATCACTTCCACTTGCTATTGCAGATCCATTATCATCTCCACATACTGTCGCAGTAGGTGCAAGAGATACATTTGGTCTTTCATTTCTTATAACTTCTATTTGGTTAGATAGATCGAAGCAACCTTGTAATTCTGCCGCATTGGCACCTACCACAGCTCCAGTTAATCCATCTTCGTATGAAAGGTACCAAATCAAACATGTACCTGTACCTGCCACATCAAAATCAACATCTGTATAATTACTTGGCAATCCTAAAATATTGCCTTGATCATCCGTAACTACCCATGTTCCATTAGCTCCCACATTATCGGTAAGCGTAATCGCTCCTGCATCTATATTATCAGTGGTACCATCGCCTACACAAAATTCAAATGGACCACCTGCGATGGTTCCTCCACCTACTTCATTTCGTATTAATGTAATAGAATTAGACAAGTCAAAACATCCAGTGATGTCAGACGCGTTGGCTCCTATTTCCGTACCTGTGATAGATCCATAGTAGCTAATATTCCAAATCAGACAAGTACCATCTCCAGCACCTTCGAAGTTGTAAGGAAAAGTTACATCATAGTCTAGAATGACTCCTGCTGCATCTGTTATTAGATATTTATTAGTTGTTCCTGTAGTCTCAGCTAGACTTACATTCATATTATCATCATTACCATCTCCTACGCATATTTCTTTAGAAGAAGCACCATCACCAAATGTCAATGCTCCGCCATCTACATTATCCACTGCATTAGCTGTGACAACGATATTATCAAGATCCCATGCGTTTACAGGAGAATCGATTCCAACTAAACAATATGGAAGCAACTCGAAATTGAATACGGTCATCTCTGTCACTCTGAAAGCTGGGATATCAGAGAAATCGAATGTCTCTAGAGAAAACTCAGGAGTTGTTTCAATATCTATCTCTTCAAATATAGTAGAACCTTCTACTAACACTCTCAGTGCATATTTCGTTGGATGATTATTAGGACCAGATGTTCCATTGAGCCAACTAAATGTAGGTATTCCAGCTTCATAAAAACTTAAACCTGATAATCGACCTACGCCATCATTGCCTAGCTCTACTTTGATATCAAACTTAACTGCCTTATCACTACCTGCTACATAATTACAGTTATCTAATGAACCCACACACATAGCTACAGTAGTATCGTAGCTTTCTGTACAGGAGTGCATGTTTACAGCTCCATTATCTCTATATAGGTGATCACCTACAACAGAAAGGATTGTACCTCCAGGAAATGTATCCGGAATAGCGGTAAACTCGTCATACTCCGTTTGCGAAGGAAAACCGAATATGGCTTTACATTCATCAAGGTTAAATAACAAGCTTGATTGGTCGTATTCACAATTTTGACCTACAGAAGTGTAAGCAAATAGCGAAAACAGGCAAACAGAAAAAATTGCGTAAATTTTTCTCATTGGGTCGTCTTTAATGGTTCTAATTCGTCAAATTAATCTAATGTATATATGATTAATTTCATTATGTAAAATCGGTTATAACTTGGTCAAATAGTTTGATATCAAACCGCTACAAATGTTATAAAAACAACATATAACAACATGTGCGTCAATATATTAGCTATTTGTGTTAAAGCTACCTTTTTATAATGAAAAAACCATCTGATACGATCAGAAATTGTGACAAATAGATCTATCGTAACTGTCGAAACTAGTACTCTAATTTA
The DNA here is from genome assembly GCA_937995755.1 of uncultured Saprospiraceae bacterium. GTDB lineage: Bacteria > Bacteroidota > Bacteroidia > Chitinophagales > Saprospiraceae > UBA1994. The sequence continues at coordinate 13,253 of CALKJD010000008.1, forward strand.
CAACTACAAAAACCCAATAATATTCATACAATGGATGAAATCCAACTCGCCAAAAAGTAGAATTCACCCTATTTTTTGTCGCCGTAGTAATCGAAAACTTTAGTAACTACTTGACTTCCTAAAGACTTATAATCAGCTCTTACTGCCTTTTCGTTTTTACCTATTCCAACAAAAAGTGCATCTACTGCTCTTTCTGCTAAAAAATCAGGAAGAGTGGTATCCACTTTATTACTAGAAAACATATTATAAGCCTTAGAAGCTATCGGCCAATACTGAGTCGCCTCTTGACCTTCGAGCGATTGCCCAAGTCTTTCACTGTATCTTTTTTTCACAGTACTATACATAGCATTCTTAAGGACACCTGTAGCCGCATCTTCACCTCCTAATACGATAGAGGCCGCATCTTTAAAGCTAATCTCCTTAATGGCATCTGAGATGATACCTTCGCTTTCTGTAAGTGCTATTCCTGAGGCATTAGATATTTGTTTCTTTATCTTTTCTACGTCGTCTCCATAGCCTAATGCACCGAGTCCAGCAAGTACTGAATTCAATTCTTTCGGTAACATGTCACTATCTCCATCACTTAATCCTTTCAGGGTCTTGATTGTCTGAAATGTGCTACTATTCAATACTTGTTTAAGAGCAAGAGCGGTTTCTATTGCAGATGGCTTTATACCAAGCTTATTAAGCGTAGCACAAGATGCAAGCACAAGAGTAGTCAGAGTAAAGAGAAATACATTTTTCATAATATTGGTTTTTATCTTAAAAGTGGATATTTATAAATAAAGGAGATCATACAGACTAGCAACACCTCCATCTAAGCATTAGACGAACATATAGTGAAGTAGTAACACTTTGAGAAGCACCATATAGGATTATTACTTATACAACTGATTCCAATGTTCTAAAAATTGTATTTAATTGATGTTTGTGCAAAAACATTAAGTGGCAATCCTGGATAGAAATACCTAGGAGCACTTCCCCCAAAACTACCTGCATTTACTAATATCATAGATGCATAATCGGTATCCAATAGATTATTAATGCCTGCTCCTAGCTGAATATCAAAATTACCAAGCGTCATACATTGTGTAGCATATAAGTCTAAAAGTGAATAACTATCAGAATAGATAGAATTATCATCACGCATAGGCATGCGATCTATAAACTTATATTTTAGATGGAGACTAAAACCTTTATACCTACTATTCCAGCCGACAGCAAGCTGATTAGGTATCGCTCCAGTAAGTTTGTTGCCAGTATAATCATTGTCTCCATCTACAAAATCGGTGAATCTAAATCTTTGGTGTGTATAAGCTACACTAACATCTGATCGCCAATCTTCAGTAGTTATCCATTTATAATTAGCATCGAACTCTATACCTATATGTCTACTTCCGCCGGCATTGACCCCAACAAACTGATCCGCTGCAGTACGTCTAGCCACTAAGAGATCTTTTACTGTCATATGATAGACTGTGAGTCCATAGCTCCACTTATCATTGTGAGTTAAACCTCGATAGCCCAATTCGACATTAAGTCCAATTTCAGGTCTGATTTCGTTATTAATTAACCCCTCTGGAGTCAATGTCTCTTCCAACGTAGGAATACTATATCCATGGCTCAATAAGCCATACAAATAGTCACTTTCATTAATGGAATATTTCACATTGAGTCGTGGGGAATAGATCCAACTATAATCATACTCTCCTGATATATTAGTAGAGTCATTATTAAATTGATCCTCTAGACTATAGCTCGTAAGATTCGCATTAGCTCCAATTTCCACCTTTAGATTTTCAATTACATCCATACTGTAAAGTAGATATAACTGCGTGCTATTCCTTTGCTCTTGATTCTGTTGAAATGGATCGCCTTGCACTCCAGCTTCCGTCTCAAATAAATTCCAATCGTACTGCTCTTGAGAATATTCGAAACCCAATTGTACTTGTGCATTAGTTCTTTGGTCTAGATCGTAAGAAAGTGACGATCTTAAACCAAGGTTAGTAGATGTATCATCGAGGATATTGAAAGGTCTAGATTCATAGCCTTGATAGAAATTACCAAACACAGTAGACTTTATATAGATATTATCTAAAGCCGTAGTGCTATAGGTAACTCCTGCTACAGTTTTAGTATAATCTTCGTATCCATTTATACTTCGCCAAGTAAAGGCCGCCTGCTCCGGATTATTATCAAAATTATCTCTATTCAGCGATGACGGAATCTGAGCATTGATGTTGATATGATGCAGTAGAACAGAAAGTTGATGTTTACTTTTATTTACTCCTGCAAGTAATGAATAGTTTCTATTGTCATAACTATTATTAGCTCTATATCCATCTGTATGCTGATAGCCATGCAGTAATTTTAATCGATACGTGTCATTATTGAGACTCGCTACTTGATTCGTTTTAGTAAATCCAAAATGCCCCAAAGTTACTTTCGTTTTAAAATAATTATCGTCAGGTTGGTTACTTGACCTGAGTAACATAAGACCACCTAAACCTGATCCATATGCAGTAGCGCCAGGACCTTTATAAAGATCTACACTGTGTAGTATCTCACGATCAAAGTCTTCTATGCTGGTCTCCCCTACTCCATTTGTAAGTGGAATATCATCAATGTAGGATCTCAGCTTTGTGGTTGAAAATAATGATCTATTACCAATGCCTCTTACAGTTATTCTATTTGTATTAAGCGTACCTGTATGCATGTATACTCCAGGCACTTCATTTATCGCCGATGAAATATTTTGAACTGGATTTTGATTGAGGTTGATGGCACCTATACGATGCTGCGCTCTACCTACACCAGTAGATGCTGTGATATATATACTATCTATATCCACAGAATAAGTAATACTGTCTAGTTGACCATAGCTGATCTGAGCTACTAGTAGGAATAATAATACTCTTAGATTATTCGTCAATTTGATTTTGTATTTAATGCTCAAGTAACAATTTGTATAAGCTGCCAAAGTTAGCAGTATCCCCATTTGTATGCAAAACGTCTACTATAATAAAATATGCCATGAATGGAAACTCCCATGCATGGCATATTCATTTGACGATTGTGTATCTTTTAATCTTTTACAAACACTTTCGTGATCAAGCCTTTGCCGTTCGCTATGGATACATAGTATTGTCCAGCAGGAAAATTACTAATATCAATTACTTCAATCGACTTTGACACTTCCTGTGATAGCACTGATGCTCCTGTGCTAAACGAAATTACGTCTAATACTTTCCCTACGAAACTTTCGGATACTTCTACATTGATAACTTCTGATGCCGGATTAGGATATACTTTAACAAACTGACTCTCATCACTTAATTCATCAATATCAACTGCAAAATCATCGTTATAATATTCTACGATTCTATTCGGACTACTACCTGGATAATTAGGACCATTAGTGGCAAAATAAATAGAACCTGTATGCGGATTAACACATAGATCTCTCAATCTTCCGAAGTCTTCAAAGTATCTCGTTTCGTTACTGATCGACAATCCATCATCGCTGATATCAAAAACTGATATCCTCGGTTGCTGCAAAGAGATTCCACCCAGCATGGCTACCATAAGTTTACCTTGCCACTCAGAAATCGCTGGATGATCATATACTAATAATCCATTAGGAGATGGTGTATTTGACCACTCATGAATAGGCTCAGCCACATTATTTTCATTACAAAAAGAAACTTCAAATCCAGTATTACATGCGCCCAACACTTCTGGCCACCCGTAATTTCTTCCACTTTCTATTCTATTAATTTCGTCTGATGTATTAGGACCAAACTCAGAGCTATATATTATATCATTAGGTCCAAGAAACAATCCTTGAGAATTTCTATGCCCTAAAGAATAAATCAAACTATTGGAAAATGGATTATCCGCAGGTATACTTCCATCAAGATTTAGTCTCAACATCTTTCCGTTTAATGAAGTCATATCTTGAGCTAAGCTACTATTCCCTCTATCTCCAGTACTCATCAAAATCGTATTATCAGGCAACAATAATAATCTTGATCCATTATGAATTCCTGCCGCTGGAATCTGATCCAATATAATATCTTCATTTACCAAGTTAGTCCCATCCCATTCGAAAGTACTTAATCGCTCGTAAAGATCATTGAAGCTACCGTACGTATATACGATATATATCTTAGCGGTCGTCTCCCACTCTGGATGAAACATCATGCCCAACAATCCAGGCTCTCCACCTCCGTTGATTACCATATTACTTATATCCAAAATCGTTGTCGTATTACCGCTGTTCGGATCTACTTTTTTCACTTTACCTGCTCTCTCCGTAAACCATATGTGATCATCTGGACCCCAGACTAAATCCCAAGGGATATCTAAGCCAGTCACTACATCTCTTTCTGTCAATGTCGTAGCACCAACTTGTATTGTTTTCTGTGCTTGACTAATAGTTGAAACCAATAAAATTGCTAAAATTATTTGCACTGTATTTCTCATCAAATTATACTTTTATTTAGAAAGGCTCTAGTCAATATTATTGAATCACCATTTTGGTTCTATACACTAGGCCATCACCTTGAACTGTCATAAAATAAATACCCTCCACTAGTTTACCTCTCTTTAATATTAGGTTATCACCTTCGAAAGATTCAGTCCGGACTAACCTTCCTGAAGCATCATAAATTTTAACATTATATTGATCAAATTCTTCCATCTGAATCAAAGTCTCATCTCTAAATGGATTAGGAAAAACTTTAAGCTCAGAAGTATTATAATCTGATGTAGATAATACATCAAGAGAAGCGCAAATATTGGAATTACTTGCATCTACTTGTTCGTAATTAGCATTGACAACATCTACGATATCCACACACACTTCACTTCCCAATGGTGCTGAATAGTATATCTTGAGTACTGGACTGTACTCGGCATTTTTAGGGATAAATGAATTACTTTCAGACATTACAATTAGGTTATTCGTATTGACTGAAGTCAGCATACTTTCAGCGGTAAATCCATCTACCATATTTTCAATACTCTCTACTGTCACACCACTTACTTTAAATTGATATGCTAAGATATCTGAAGCGGAGTTACGCATAGACACGACAAAGTAAGATTCGTTTTTGTCAGCTGCAGTGATCTCAAACTGTGTTGGCGATATGGCGTTATATATACCGGCAGGAAATAAACAATGATCATGTGCAGCACTCCCATCTTCGTGTACGTGGCCATCGCCAAATAACATACAATCAGTAAGCATCGCTGCATCATACACAGTGATAGATCCATCCGCATTAAGATCGCTACAAGAAGTCGCTGCTACCTCTTCTAGAGCTTGATCTGCATAGGTTGCTCTATCCACTCCAGTTAACGAGCCATCACCATCTAAGTCTCCTCTGATTGCAGATCCATTACAATCTCCTTTACAATCTACTTGAGCTTTCCCATATACATTACCTAAGCAATCCAAATAAGGATCACAATCATCTATTTGCACCATCTGCAAAAAACCCGTAGATCTATCTAGATTAATACAAACTTGCGCCCAGTTATTCAACGTATCTCTTTCTAATTGACCTAATGCATCTGGTGCATTATCCCAGTTGACACGTGTCACAAAAGTGTAGTTACCATCAGGCACATCAGTAATATCTATCCACTGGCAAGCCAAATATGAATCGTAGATATCTGTACACCCTGCACTGATCCCCATATAATTACAACTGTACTGATACATATCTTGCGATGGGCAATTAAGATCTATTACACAGAATCCATTTTTAAATCCTATCGGAATATATTGTCCATACTCATCGTATAATACGTACTCAGCATATCCACCATAGTGATAATGATTATGACAGTTATCATAATCAAATTGATCAGGATTCTCTTCCGGTTGCCCAATGAAATAATCGGCATCACCAATATTGGCAATTACAGTACGAAAATTAATTACATCGCGTACGCCATAGCCTCTCATGCAACCTTCATTAATAAGACATTCATCATCGTTGGTCTCCTGTCTAATCGTCATAGAACTTTTAAGAGCACCTACATCCATCAGCAGATCAGGCATAGGGCAATTAGAACCTTCTAGATCACAGGATCCATCATCTTCGGTAGCTAATGGATTATAATTACAGGCATTAGGATCTGTACATCCTGTGATAGGTCCAACAAATGAAATCGATAAGCTATCACCTACACATGAAGAATCTGCACTCCGTACTCTAATCAGATAATCATCACCAGCGATCATGACTCCAGATATTTCAGCTTGCGTACCACAATCTCCATCATCACCATAGAAGGTTGTTCCTTCATGTCCTTCAGCAATTAAAATATTAGAACATCCATCGTACACCCAAATCTTAGAATCGCACAGTACGTCATCACAAGTTGACATTTTATATATCCCATTAACTGTAGGAGTAAACTTAAACCATTCGCCCTCCGCCTTGTACGGAAATGTCTCTTCACCCTTGACAATAGCATCCGTACAACTCTGCCCTTCGAGACAATCAAAAGATGTGCTTGCCGATTTAGAAAAAGATGAAATCGTCGTTACTTCTGCACCATTGAGGGAAATGCTAACATATCCTGGAGACAATAAGCCATCACCAAATGAATCTAAAATAATAAATGTCAAACACGACCACTCTGTAATACAAAGGCTGTCTAGATATAGCTCATTGTTACCGAAGTCATCTCCCATAGCCACTTCAATACCTTGCCCATCTATTAAAGACCAAGTGGTTTCATATCCATAAGGATCTGTCTTCAATTCGATTACAAGCAAATTTTCACCATCGGCACAATCTTGTGAATAAGTAAAAAAACTGCTCATAGTCAGCATAAAAAGGAATATAATTCGTTTCATTTCAACCAGTTATGTATTAACCCAATGACATATATCTATAATATACATCTAATTTATAATTAAAGATCCAATCGATAGGACTAAAGTTGAATATAATTGCGAGATCCTAGCTATTAGGACTTATCTGGACGCTATGTCCGACTATTATCCCAGTATTTCATCAATCCTCATACAGAGAAGATAAGAGATGAGTTGCATTCGTTGCTTTGATACTGCATTAAATGACAATGGTGTATTGGAGAGCAATCCTTATTGAGGCTACTTAATGCTAGACAAACTTTGGAGGCCTTGGGTATACTTATCTGTAGCTTTTAGATATTCCAGATAATCTTTGACGATACTCTTCTGAAGATTAAGCAGAGACAATTTATTTTCTAGAATCTGAATTTTATGATTGAGCTTGATCGTTGGATTGATGATCGTTTGGCCTTCTAGATTGGTGATAAGTTGTAAATTTTCAACTTCTAACTCTGTAAAAAGTTTTTTGAAGCTATCGTACTCATAGATATTAGATAGTAAGGATTTTTTGATCTCTGCGATTTTGAGCAAGGATTCTTCTTCTATTGTTTCTAATTGAAATTGCTCGCGCTCCTGTTCTACTTTGATCTTAGCAATGGACAGTTTATTACTATTAAAAAAAGGTAAATTAAAACTCATTCCTAGTGATACTCTCTCTTCCAAATCATCATCATGGGGACCACGATATTGCAACGAAACAAAATCTAGAACTCTGCTATTTTCTGCTTTTTCAAGCTCCATCTCTCTGCTCAAGATTTGCATATCCATCTTATCGCTTTCTGACACGTATGGACCATCGGTAATAAGTAATGACTCTTTAGCTGACTCTATGTATCCATTTAGGTCAATGCTATCGGTAAGTAATATATAATCATCTTTAACTTGCTGTGTCAGTGCTACTAGCTTGTCATTTCGTCGCTTTTGATCTAGCGCAATTTTATTTTTTACTTTAGCTATACGACTTCTAACTACTAACAAAAGGGATAGTTTATCAGCATCTATAAGACTTTGTTTTGCATTTACTTTTTCAACATCCGAAAGTATATCAACTATTTTTTTGTTCAGTTTAATCTGTCGTGATATAAAGTCTTGATCTACCCATTCTTCATGAATATCAGCCACTTGATCATATACCTTTTCTAATTTAAGATAAGCGAGTTCTTGCTGCCAGCTGTTATACAAATTAGAAGATGCTCTTCGCTCTCTGATCGAGACAGGCCTAAGTCGCAGACTATAACTTTGCTCTCTGAGTTTCCAATCACGTGTCTCCGACCTCACGTTCAATTCCTCTATCCAAGGCAGCTTATACTCTTCGGCAGATGACGGCAAGTTTTCCTGATAGACCTTTGCCACTAATCCGTCAATAGAAATCTCTTGCTGCGCGTACAACAAACATGTACTCAACGACAAAAACACCATTATGAAAAAGTGACGAACCATAGTAACTTATATTTTGATTCCTGTAAGAACGAGTTTCTCATTTTGCAAGAAATTACTCTTCGCAGGCAATCTGATTATTACTTCTCTACCATACGTCTTGAACTCAGGTACTTTTCTCATCCGCGCAGGAATCTCAACAATCCTAGATCCAAGTCCAACGACTTTTCCTGTATAATTCTGTGTCGCATCTTTGATAGAAGAAATTGTGAATTCATCTCCAATATCTACTTTAACTAGAAAATCTTCATGAACATAAGCTTTAACAACTGTAGGATTTGGCTCATAAAATGATATCAATGTCCGATAATCTGTAATATGTTCCCCTTCTTTACAGTGGACGTTACCAATGAGTCCATCTGAAGGAGCTACTATTTCTACAACTATCTCTTTATTATCTTGTACGTGCTTATACTCTGCACGTAATCGCTTGATCGTTTCATCATCATCTTTTGTACCTTTTGCAATGATACTCTGTAAGTTAGCTAAGTCAAGTTTGTATCTCGCCTCTAAGTTTCTACTTTCTTCTTCGTAGGCTGCTATGCGTAAAAGACTAGGATGATTGGCAGATAATTCTTCGCTCGACTGGATATGATCTAGACCTTTATAGAGTTCTTTTTGCTGTGCTAGTTTATTTTTTATGGCATCGATTTCAATTTGGATTTCGCCAACCTTGTTAAGATATGATGACTCTAATGTTTTGAGCTTCCCTTCTTGTTCCGATTTCCAGATGCGTTTCTTAGCGTTGATTTCACTGATTTTCAATTCCTGATCATCGAACTTAATCTCACTATCTAATCGCTTAGCTTTGAGTAGCACTTGTCCTTCTTTGACAGATTGCCCACTCAGCACATTGAGTTCGTCTACCATTACTGGAAAATTGAGATTAATTTCTGTCTCCTTAGTTTCGGCAAAACCAAAAAGTGTCAACTCTTCTTTGTAGTACTTACCATTAAGCATCCACACGGATACTATAGCTATTCCTATCAATATTATGTACGGAAATCTCATAATTACATCTTATTACTTTCCTTACTGAATTTGACTCTTACTTCATTAAAATCATCATGAGATTCTAAAGCTTCACTGAGATCGTATGCTTGATACTTATTACGTAATTTGATCAGATAAGTAGTCTCTTGTAGATGATCTCGATTGATATAGCTGACATGTCTTATTCCAGCTTCATCAGTAGTCACTATTTTTTTAGGACTTAAGAATCTATACTGATCCAAATCAAATCCATTGCAGTATTTATTCAAGATTTTTGTGAGTCTATTACGAGCTTTTACGTCTTTCGGAATTTGAAGTTTCAAAGTACCTACTAGCTCATTGGTCTGTCCGAGAGGTGTGTAACTAATCAATATTGCTACAACACAAAACCCTAAGGTACCTGCAACCGCAATAGCATACCCGTAAACACCGCATGATATCCCCACAGCTAAAGATGCAAACATGAACACCATGTTACGTGGATTATCCAATGCCGTACGAAATCTAATAATAGAGAAGACTCCAATCATACCCAATCCTAACCCAACACTATCCCCAATGGCCTGCATGACAGTAGAGGCAACAATAGAAATAAGGGCAAGAGACTGCAAAAAGTTAGCAGACTTCTTCACACCTTTAGTCGTAAAGTCGTAAGTGATTACTATCAAGGAAGACAAAATAAAGGCTATCAATACAGTCATAATGACCGTAAGCCAACTTGTATTCCCATTAGTACTTTGTAGAATGAGCTGATCAAACATCAGAATAAAATCTTTCACTGTTAATACCATAATAGCGATGCATAATTCAATCTATTTCAAAATTGACATTACGTTCGCGTTCACTGATTAGACGACCTTAAGGCTAAAATCCTCTTGTCTATAATAATTCAGCGCTTGCAAATATGTGAAATATAACTTTATTCGAACAATCTTAAGTATCTAGTATATGTAAGCTAGGAGATAACCTACGACTATTAGGCCCTTTGTGTCTTATTAAACTATTAATTGCATTTACATAGGAAGTTGTTGCACACGTTCGATATCACTTAGTAGCTGGGCAGGCTTCTTATATCCAGGCACAGCTATGATTTTTATTTTATCTTCATTGTAATATACTATCGATGGGTAAGACATCTGACCTTCGAGCATTTCTCTTGCCAATTCACTATACCCTTTTCTACCGCCTGACTTCCACTCGTACTTACGTCCATCAAGTATCACAGGCTCTTTTTGCTCTGCATTGAACTTGATCAAATGATAATTAGCAGCTAAGTACGCCACCACTTCAGGATCGGTAAACGTATGCTTATCCATGATTTTACAATATCCACACCAGTCCGTATACACATCTACTAGCACGCCTTTCTTTCCTGCCATATCGAGTTTATCTAGATCATCTATCTCTAACCATTGCAATTCGGAAGCCGCCTTTGCGGTCTCTACTATGGCTGATTTGACTGTATCATCATCCACTTTACTTTCTTGCTTACAAGAGACCATTAATAAGATAAGGATCGAAAAAACAAATGGATATTTCATAGTTTCACTGACTTGATGAAGTACAAAGATATGGTCTTTAATAGTACTATTCGTTTATAGAAATATTAAAATAGTACAAGCCATCCAAGCCACTATCCACTCAAATCTAATATACTGCGCAATGAATTGATTCAAAATTTACATATATTATATTGTAATATTATACAAATTACGATATATTTATACTGTAATCAAACGAGAACACAATTAACATCATCTGCAATCAACCAACAATCATAGAACTGCATTACAGTAATACTAACATATATTGGCAAGATAATGCTACGGATATTACACACTAATAACCAAAACACGCGTAGCAGTAAGTGACTGCTCTCCTCAAAAACAGTAAATACCGAATAATCGGTAAAGTAAAATTGAAGGGAATGGATTACTTAAAAACCTAGAACCTCAGATACGCCAACTGAGGTTCTTTTTTTTTTGACCGTATTAACTACCAACTATTACTTAATATCCACTTCCTATTATTGCTTAAATACTGCTGAGCAATTTTGTTTGTATATCGATTTTATAATGTTTACCCATTGCGCTATTTTCGTACATCAATTAACACAGCGTAACCGCTCCTACATCTATGGCAAACTCTTATACGATTACATCACAACTTATAAAAAATGATGGACACCTATATCCATTACAGTTCTATGTTCCTACAGATGTGGTGGATAATCTAAAAGCCGAAAAAGTAAAGCGACTCCGAGTATCTATTAATGGTCAAAAATCTTTTGACAGCAGTCTGATCTCAAGTGGAGAGCAGCAATACTATATTAAGATCAACCAATCGCAGATGAAGAAAATGTCATTGTCGATTGGTGCCAAAGTGCAGTTGGAAATCGTAGCGGATCAAAGCAATTATGGCATGCCATTGCCAGAAGAATTTGCTGCTATATGGGAATTAGATGATGAAGCCAATACATACTTTCATGCCCTTACTCCAGGTAAGCAACGCAATCTCATTTATATCGTCAACAAAGTAAAGAGTCTGGATATAAGGGCGCACAAAGCAATGGTGATCATGGAGCATCTCAAAATCAATCGTGGCAAATTAGATTTCAAGGTTTTGAATGAAAGCTTGAAAGTGAGATAATTAAGCATAGACCATTACTTTCATTTCATCATTCTTTAACACCTCGACTACAACTCTAGGAACATTATGCTGTTTAATGAAAAAATCCAAATAGATGAAAACAATAATAAATTACAGCTTCCTTATCATCCTCGGCTTGTTATCCTGCGCCAACTCTTCTGAAAACCACGCCTCAAAACCCTCTCAAAATATTGATCAACTAGATCCTATCTGGCATAATGGTAAGGCAGAAATCAGTAGTTATTCATTACAACAAAACAGATACAATGGACTCCACAAGGGAGAGGCCGTTATGATATTTGTAACAGAACCATTCCTCACAGACAAACAAGTAAAAAACGACAGTGGATCGTCCAAAAATAGTGTGTCGATATTGAAGAACAATCAGGTGAGGAGATTTACGACTGGCATCTATGACTATTCTATTTTCACTTCTACATTTACCAATCCAGAAGATGGAGACACATACAAAACCAGCAACAGCTCGCAAGATTGGTGTGGCCAAAGTTTTATGCAACTCAACAGAACAAAATCTGGGTATCAACATGAACTAAGGTCGTATTTTGAATCAGAAGGTGATCAAGACAACCATGTGGCTGATGCTATTTTGGAAGATGAGTTATACAACTATATAAGGATAGATGAGAGCCTATTACCTACCGGACCAGTGCAAATATTGCCTGCAGCACATGTATCCAGGCTGCTGCACATACCTTACAAAGCGATAGATGCTACAGGATCCATTCAAAATTATACTGCATCAGATATACCTGGCGTACAACTCAAGTCATATAAACTGGAAATGCCAGCTATCCAAAGAACCTTAGAAATCATATACGATACTTCTACAGCAACTCGTGAGATCGTAGGATGGAAAGACAGTTCACCTTCTGTATTTGATAAAGAAATCAGAACGACTATTGCCACTAGAAATTCTGTTATTTGGACTCCGTATTGGAGTCAAAACCATGTGAATGATACTGAAGACAGAGAAAAGCTGTTACTTCGTGGCTACTAATCAGCGCAACTCTATTACCATGAAGAAATTCCATTGCTTACTTGTACTTAGCAGTATTCTATTATTTACGGCATGTCAATCAGGCAGTGTAACTACTCATCAGTCGAGAGATAAAGACAAGCTTACAACTGCTACTATCCAACAGGTGGATAGAGCGCATAACACGGATGAATTGTATAAGCATGAAGCCATCAGTTTTGATCTTCATTTAATCTTTGGAGGTAAAGATGCCTTCAAAGGGAGAGTGTATACTATGACCAACAGTAGTGCGATAAGACTAGATTATGATAATGGGAAAAAACTCCTTCTTAATAATGGTGAAATGTATACTTATGCCGAGCCTATTCCAACGAAAAAGAATACTGATAAATTTGCCTTATATACATGGCAATATTTTTTCATGGCTCCATACAAGCTAGCTGATCAGGGTACCAACTGGAAAGAAATGCCAACAATCACAATAGACCATAAAGAATACAAAAGTGAAATGTTGACCTTCGATAAAGGCACAGGAGATTCTCATGATGACTGGTATATAATACATCCTGATCCATCTACTAATCTTATATCACATATGGGATATATCGTCACTGCTGGAGGTACAGATCCTAAGGTTGCTGAATCTAACGCACATGCGATTTCGTATCAGGATTACAAAATGGTAAAAGGCATTCCTATTGCACACAAGTGGATTATTAGTGATTATACAAAAGGCGTGGGACCAGGAAAAAAAATTGGTGAAGCCACTATAGCTAATATCAAAATAGGCGATGCAGAAAATCAATTTGATGCTAAAAGTGATTTGTTTTATCTCAAATATAAATAAGGACAATCGCAATTAGACACAACGACAATTCAGTCTAATTTTAATTTAATTTCTCCCAAAGCATTATTACTTCTTGTGCTTCTTTGACATCATGAGCTCTAAGTATGTTAGCGCCTCGCTCTAGCAAATACATATGCAATGCCGTAGTACCATTAAGTGCAGTAGAGGCATCTACATCTAATGTCCTCTGTATAGTTGACTTACGAGATACACCGGCAAGGATAGGACAGTCAAACATCTTGAATGCACCTAGTTGCTGCATCAATTTAAAATTATGCTCGTCAGTCTTAGAAAAACCAAATCCTGGATCCACAATAATATCATGGATGCCTTTGGCTCTAATCAATTTGATATGATTGCTCATATACGCTAGCACTTCCATTGTTACATCTTCATAATTGGCTTGAGATTGCATATTGTCTGGTGTACCCTTCATATGCATGAGTATATAAGGCACTTTATATTTTGCTATTACATCTATCAATTCGCTATCGATACTTGCACCAGAAATATCATTAATGATATGCGCTCCTGCTTCTAGACAAGCTATAGCTACAGATGACCTTACTGTATCTATAGATAATATCGTACGTGGCAATGCTTCGCGAATCGCATTTACTATAGGTAAGATCCTATCCAACTCTTGCTCTGCAGTGATCATATCTGCTCCTGGTCTACTACTCATAGCACCTAGATCTAATATCTTAGCTCCATCAGCCACCATCTTTTGGGCAGTCACGATTGCTTCTTCTTTGCTGTCTATTCTTGAGTCTTTGTGAAATGAGTCAGGTGTAATATTAAGTATCCCCATTACTACAGGTGACGAAAGATCCAGCAGTTGTCCATTGCAATTTATAATCATAGTACAAAAGTAAAGTAAACCGCTTAATATCAATACACATCATTCAATTCTACATCATTCAAAACAAAATCTAACTTTATACCATTCTAAGTATTACGAACTTTAGTCACAGCAAACTAACATATATGAATCTAGACGAACAATACTGGACAGAGAGATACAACTGCCATAAAGATGGATGGGATATTGGCTATGTCTCCACTCCTATCAAAGAGTATGTGGATCAACTGGAAGACAAGAGCATTAAGATCTTAATTCCTGGCGCTGGCAACAGCCATGAAGCTGAATATATATTCAATCTAGGCTTCGAAAATCTTTTTGTTTGTGATCTTTCCACGGCTCCATTATCCAATCTACAATCTAGAGTACCTAATTTCCCTGCCCAGCATCTGATTCATGGCAATTTCTTTGACATCGAAGATCAATATGATTTAGTGATCGAGCAAACTTTTTTCTGTGCCTTAGATCCTTCATTAAGACCTTCATACGTAGAGCACATGTCTAAAATCATCAAACCTCAAGGCAAACTGGTAGGCTTGTTATTCGGTAAAGAATTCGATAGAGAAGGTCCACCATTCGGAGGCTTAGCCGAACAGTACGAAGCGTTATTTGACCCAAAATTTCAAATTCAGATCATGAATCCTTGCACCAATAGTATACAGGCTAGAATGGGAGCTGAGCTGTTTATTAAGATGGTTCCCAAAAACAAAATTTGAGCAATTATAACTTCCACAGCGACAAAGGTTTGCACTCAAGCAATACAATTTTTCTTAATAAGTTAAATATTGGTCGTTAAGATTTCAATAACATAGTTTAGCACACAAGAATTCTAAAGAAGCTATATCTTTGCAATTCGTTGAAAATTAAGCATATAAGCTATGAAATGAAATCTGATTGCCTTATTATTACAGGGCAATAGATTAAGATCATAGTCATAACAATATAAATAGTATTACAGTGAATCAGAATAGTCCCAAAACTAAAGGGAAGAAAAGGTCAACAGTTGATATCATAGCTGCGTTGACGGTTACTTCTCTACTGATAGCTTCTTATTATCTTATCCCTAAGCTTGCTACTACTAGTGAGACAGCACATACTATGGTGGAAGAAGCACCTATAGAGAGTTCTGTCAAATTTGGTTTCAATACTGAAAACTACGTGCTAGAACCATACGAAATGGCTAAAAACCAATTTGTAGGCGACATCTTATATAAGAATGGAATTAGCTACACAGATATAGCTGCTCTCGAAAATGAGGCAACAGACATTTACAATGTTAGAAAAATAAGAGCTGGAAAAAACTACCATATCGTAAGAAAAGATAGTTGCGGTCCTGCCTGTGCATTTGTATATGAGCCAGATCCGTTACGCTATGTAGTATATGATCTACGTGATTCTGTTGAAGTCAAAATCAATGAACGAGAGTTTGTCACTTGCATAGAGACTGCATCTGGAAGAGTAGAATCTTCGCTTTGGGCAGCTATGACTGCACAAAATCTTGACTTTGGACTAGTAGACTTGATGGAAGATGCCTTAGCTTCTTCTGTAGATTTCTATCGTACACAATATGGTGACGAATTCAAACTGATCTACGAACGTAAATACATAGACGATAAGCCTGTATCTCTAGGAAAGCTTCTTGGAGCCTATTACAAAAACGAATACGGTGAATATTATTCTATCTTATACGAAAATGATAAGTACGAAGGATACTACGATGGTGAAGGAAGACCTACACAAAAAGCCTTCTTGAGATCTCCTGTGCGTTTCTCTAGGATATCATCTCGCTTTAATCGTAAAAGATTCCACCCTATCAAGAAAAGAAGAATACCACACTTAGGTACTGACTATGCTGCGCCATATGGTACACCTATACGAGCTGTAGCTGATGGTGTTATCACTAAAGCTACTTATGCACGTAACAACGGTAAGTATGTGAAAATGAAGCATGATCGCACTTACGAAACGCAGTATCTACATATGCAGAAATTTGCTGCAGGCATCAGACCAGGCGTAAAAGTTTCTCAAGGTCAGACGATCGGTTATGTAGGTTCTACTGGCTTAGCTACAGGACCACACGTATGTTTCCGTTTTTGGAAAAACAAGAAGCAGATCAATCACTTGAGAGAAAATTTCCCTCCTGCTGATCCAATGGATGAAGCTGAATTACCAGCATTCTATAAGCAGAGAGATATGATCAGATCATTCTTAGACTTAGTAGATCCTGTAGATAAAGAACTCATCGTAGAGAATACGTTGTAATTACGTTTCCAAGATCGAATTACAATACCATCTTAATCCAATTCAATGTAGACGCTTTTAAGATATGCGCCTTCAGGAAATGAGATAGGATGGTCTACATCGTGATAGGTACGATCTACTACTTTATAGAATCTATCTGTCTTATCTAATTCTTCTATTAAGAGATTGTAGAAGGTGTCCTTGTCTACCCTACTTGAACATGAAGCGCTCAGTAATAATCCACCTTGGGCAACTAGAGGAATCGCCAACTTAGTTAACCTTCGATAGCTGATTAGAGCGCCAGGTACATCTGCCGCACTCTTAGCAAAAGATGGAGGATCGACGATTACCACATCAAATTTCTGACCTTTATCTTGCAGTTGTTGCATACCATCAAATGCATCGATAGCCATTACGCTGTGGTTAGCAGATAGACTATTGAGTGCAACATTGTGCTTTGCCATTTCGAGGGCTTGCTTACTGATATCTAGACTAATCACTCGCTTCGCTCCACCTGCTAATGCATGTACCGAAAAGCCACCTGCATATGCAAATATATCTAGTACTGACTTACCTTCTGACAGCTCTCCTACCCTTTTTCGATTATCTCTATGATCCAGGAAATATCCTGTCTTGTGCCCTTTGATGACATGTGCTGAGAATAATACGCCATGCTCTCTAAACAAAACGATAGGATCTTCTAGAGTACCATATAATAGCTGACCATCTTTGTACTCTTGCTGCAGTTTCTGTACATTTCGACTGAGTCTTAGTACCACCGTCTTGGCCTTGGAGTGATGAATCACTGCATCTAATATATCCTGCAAGTGATGCTTCCATATCAAAGAGTATAATTTGATAACTGCTACCTCTGCATATACATCTACGATAAGAGAAGGCATGCCATCATTCTCTCCAAATATAAATCTATAACTATTAGTATCTGTCGCTAGTAATGGAAGTCTGCGATCGTATGCGATAGCAATCTTATCTGCAATCCACTCCGAATTGATATTAGCGCCACCATTATGATGTAATAGTTTGATTCTAATCGGTGAATGTGGATCGAATAGTCCTACACCGATCACTTTATTGGACTTTGTCCCATAGATGATAGCGATATCTCCTGCAGCACCTTCTTTACTCAACTTAGTGATGGCCTTATCAAATATCCAAGGATGACCTGATCGCACAGAGCGTTCTCCTGCTTTTGATAGTTTGATGGCTAGTCGTTGGGCTTCGTTTGACATGGTGCAAAAGTAGCGACTTTACTTAGCTAAACGAAATAGTGGCAACCTACATCTCAATTATGATGAATTGGAGTATTACATTCTATTTTTTTGGTAAAAAACTCCCACATAAGCTTAATATGGATTCCTAGAAATCCGAACCACTAAGAATAAAAATAATAAAAACATCAATCCAAAGGCTACATACCATAACATACTACTCGACTCTTCCTTACAATCAACATTCTTAGTCACGTTTACGATATCGCCGTTTATATTATACTCTATCCAATCTCCGCACATACTACTGAATTGCTTTCTATTTTTAACTATCAATTTCTCCTTGTAAGTATAATAATCAAATGTTACGATCGAATCTTTATAAATAG